>JBEPVJ010000034.1:0-9760 GCA_041691095.1 Gemmatimonadales bacterium | reverse complement strand
GCCGGGTGGTCGTTCCCCGAAATCCGGTCTCGGCGTAGAGCTCGGTGGCGGCGTTCAGAATTTTCTGGCGGAGATCCATAGGGCGCCCAAATTAGTCGGAGCGCCGAAGTCATGCAAGCGGGTGCTTGCACACGTTTCCAGATTGACTACGCTAACCTGTTGACTGGTATTATCTTGGCGGGAATGATACGTGTCTCTTCCGGGGTACTGCTCTTCCTCCTCGGCATGGTCCCAGCGTGCCGGCCTTCAAGCGATAGCGGGTCGGTGCGTGCTCCAGTTGCCTCTGCGACCGTGCCAATGGTCCGGAAGGCTTCGGTGGTCGCCTTCTGGCTCCGCACGACTGACACTCTTCCCGCCAGCCAGTTGCGCAGCGTGCGGGAGGAATTCGCCCGTTCCAACCAGATCGTCGCCGAATATCTGGACGATACCGACGTCATGCTGCTGGCTACGACCCAGGACACGGTGCGGGTGCACGTCGAGGGAGGCGGCACCCGCACCGTCATGCTCTCGGGACTCGACTATCCCTATGGGTACGTGTTCATCGCCCCGGGTTATGCAGAGGAGTTCCACACTGGCCCGAGCACCGACGACGAGATCGAAGACGCGCTCGATGACTACTTTGACCTCGAGCCGGCCGATTCGTCACCGCCCAGACGGATTGCCCAGGCGGTCCCGGTCGCTCAATGGGCGCCAGTCCAGCCTAGCCCACGGACGATGCGACCGGGCTTGGCCCCGGTGTGCACCCCGTCCTGGACTACCTCGATGCCGTTCACGAAGACGTGCCGAATTCCCACCGAGACCTGGTGGGGTCGCTCGTACGTGGCACGGTCGGCCACCGTCGCCGGATCGAAAACCACCACGTCGGCGTAGAAGCCTGCCCGCAGCATGCCGCGGTCGGCAATCGACAGCCTGGTCGCGACTGCCGATGTCATCTTCCGGATCGCCTCCTCCAGCGGCATCACCTGCTCGTCGCGGACGTACTTCCCCAGGATGCGCGGATAGTTGCCGTACGAGCGCGGGTGGGCCAGCCCTTTGGCCGTTTCAGGGTCGATCCCGTCGGCATCGGTTCCGATCTTCATCCAGGGCAATCGGAGCTTGGTCTTGACGTTTTCCTCGCTCATCAGGAAGTAAATCGTCTCGACCCTGTTGTGCTCCGAGGCGATCAGGTCCATCGCCGCCTCTTCCCAGTCCTTGCCAGACATCTGGGCGACCTCGGTCAGGCGCTTTCCGACATATGGCTTGTTCTCGGGTTTCTCGAACTGCACGAACAGCACGTTCTCCGGCCCGCCGACCTGACAGAGGCTCTCCCATTGGTTCTGGTCGCGGTCCATGTCCGCCCTGATGCGTTTCCGCGTCTCGGGGTTGGCGAGGTTGTCGAACAGCTTGCCGTCGGCACTGGCCCAAGGGGGGAGACAGGCGGTCAGTCCGGTGCCGCCCGCCGTGTACGCATACATGTCGGCCTGGATGTCCAGCCCAGCGGCGCGGGCCGAATCGATCTTCGCGATGGCCAGCGGCGTCTTGGACCAGTTGCGCTTCCCGGCGGCCTTGAAGTGATAGATCTCGACCGGCACTCCGCCTTCCTTGCCGATGCGGATGGCCTCGTCGATCGCCTCGAGCCAGGCATTGCCCTCGGAGCGCATGTGGCTGATGTACACCCCGCCGAATGGCGCCATGGTTCGGGCCAGCTCGATCAGCTCCTCGGTGCTGGCATAGTTGCCCGGCGGGTAGATGAGCGCCGAGGCGATGCCGAACGCCCCATCATGCATCGCATTTCGTACCACCGCGCGCATGGTGTCCAGCTCCGCGGCGGTGGGAGCGCCCTGGGCCTCACCCTTGGCATACTGGCGCGCCGTTTCGGCGCCGAGGAACGAGCCGAAATTTTCGGAGGCGCCGTGGGCCTGCATGGCGCTGAGCCACGCCGCGAAGCCGTGGACCCCCTCGAACCGCGTGGTCGGCGTCTCGAACCCTTTGGATTTCTCATTGGTAGGGGCCGGGGTCGAGCCTTCGCCCATGATTTCGGTGGTGATGCCCTGGGTCACCTTGCTGATCACCCGCCCGTCGCCCAGCGTGAACTCGTAGGCCGACTGGCCCTGGATGTCGATGAATCCGGGAGACACGACCAGTCCGGCCGCGTCGATATACCGGCGCGCCTGGGTCCGGGGCAGGGTGCCGCGGGGCGCTATCCGGGCGATGCGGTCTCCTCTGATGGCCACGTCGCCATAAAACCAGGCGGCCCCGGTCCCGTCGACAAGCCTGCCGCCGCCGATGATGAGGTCGTAGGCGCCGTTGTCGGGAAACGGAGAGCCGGAAGGAGTTTGCGGCGCGCACGCGGCGAGCCCCAGGACAAGGAGGAACAGGTTTCGGGACATGGCGGGGCCCGGTGGCTGGTGGACCGTACGGCGCGGCGCCTCCGCACGGGACTGGCTGCGAAGGTAGCATCGCGCGCGGCGGCTTGACACCCGCCGGTCGGCGGGTGAACCTAAGGGCCGCCCCTCATGAAACGTCTGCTGCTATCCCTCGTGGTCCTCGCCGCGGCGCTCTACGTCACGGCACGGCCCCTGGGCCGGGCACCCGCGCTCGGGGCGTTCCTCGAGCCGGCCAACGGAGTCTGGGCGCTGGCCCGCACCGCGGATTTGCCCGATCGGGCCGAAGCCAGCATCCCCGGACTCGGTGCGCCGGTCCAAGTGGTGGTTGACGACCGCGGAGTGCCCCATGTCTTCGCGAAATCCGAGCAGGATGCCTGGCGCGCGCAGGGCTATCTGCTCGCCAGGGACCGCCTCTTCCAGATGGAGCTCGCCACCCGGGCGGCGAGCGGGACGCTCAGCGAGTTGGTCGGGGCACGGGCGCTCGAGGTGGACCGCGCCGCCCGGCGCCGCGGGCTGGCCTGGGGCGCGGAGCGGGTCGCGGCGTCGGTGGACACGGCCGGCCTTCTGAGTCGTGCGGCCCAGGCGTATTCGGACGGAGTCAACGCCTGGATCGACCAGATGCGTCCGGCCGATCTTCCCCTCGAGTACCGGCTGCTCGGAGCGAGGCCGCGGCGGTGGCAGCCGTTGTTCACCTACTACTTCTTCAGCCAGATGGCGCTGACGCTGGCGTACGACGACGAGACGCTGGAGCGGCTCCGGGTACGGGCGCTCGTCGGCGCGGCGGCCACCGAGGCGCTCTTCCCGCTCAACAGTCCGATCCAGGAGCCGATCCAGCCCAATGGGCAGGGTGCGCCGCGCTACGACTTCGTACGGCCGCTCGCGCCGCCAGGAGCGCCCGATACCGCGGCGGCCGTCGCGGCGGAGACCCGCTCTGCCATCTCGGTAGCGCTCGGCCTGTCGCCGCGGCGCTTCGGGGACCTCGACGCCATCGGGAGCAACAACTGGGTGGTGAGTCCGGGCCGCACCGCTGCGGGACACGCGCTGCTCTCGGGCGATCCCCACCTCGAGCTCACCCTGCCCTCGGTCTGGTACGAGATCCAGCTGCACGTCGATGGCGGCCCAGACGTGCTCGGCGTGACCTTTCCCGGCTCGCCCGGTGTCGTCATCGGATTCAATCGCAACGTCGCCTGGTCGTTCACCAACACCGGCGCCGACGTCCGCGATCACTACGCCGAAACGGTGGACGATTCGCTCGCGCCGACCAAATATCTGGTCGACGGAAAGTGGCGGCTGCTGGAGCGGCGGGTCGAGTCCCTCCGGGGTCCCAAAGGCGAGCTGCTGCGCAAGGATACCCTCTACTTCAACCATCGCGGCCCGATGGTCAAGGACCGCGGCCGCTGGCTCTCGGTGCGCTGGACCGCGCTGGAGACTCCCGGAGGAGAAGACTTTCTGCGGCTCGACCGCGCCGGCAGCGTGGCCGAGTGGCTCGACGGCTGGAAGGATTACGTGGCGCCGGCGCAGAACGGCATCGTCGCCGATCGGGCCGGGGCGATCGCCATTCGCTCGACCGGGCGATACCCGGTGCGGCCCGGCGATGGCCGGGGCGACGAGATCCGGGATGGCAGCCATGCCGCCAGTGACTGGATCGGTTACCTGCCGCTCTCGGACTATCCCTTCTCGCTGAACCCGGCCCAGGGATTTCTCGCCTCGGCCAACCAGCAGCCGGTCGATCCGCGGGTTAACAATCACTACTTCGGGTCAAACTGGTATTCCCCCTGGCGGGCCATGCGGATCAATCAGTTGCTCCGCGCCGACTCTTCGGTGACGCCCGACCAGATGCGCCAGTTTCAAACCGATCCGGGCAGCGTGCGCGCGGACGCCTTCGTGCCGGCGTTCCTCGCCGCGGCGGCGGCGCTCCAGGCCCAGGGAGCCGGCGACGACGAGCTGCGCCGCGCCGCCTCGCTCCTGGCGGAATGGGACCGCCGCTACACCCGGAACAACCGGCGGGCGGTTCTCTTCGAGGCGGCGATGGATGCCTTGCCGGGGCTGCTGCTGGACGAGCTCATTCCCCGGTCCGCCGACAGTAGCGCGGGCCCGGTCGCGCTGCCGCAGGACGCCGTGATTCTCGAGCTGATCGCAGATTCGACCAGTGCGTGGTGGGACGATCGTCGCACGCCGATGGTGGAGGGTCGCAACGAAACGCTGGCCCGCGCACTCAAGGCCGGCCTGGCGCGTACCCTCCGCGACGATGGCGCTCCCGAGACCGACGGGTGGCTCTGGTCCAACGCCCACCACGCGAACATCTATCACCTCCTGCGCATGCCGGCCCTCTCGGCCCTGAATCTTCCGGTGCAGGGCGGGGCGTCCACCCTGAGCCCTTCGCCACGCGATGGCACCCACGGCCCGAGCTGGAGGATGCTGGTGGAGCTGGGCCCGGAGGTTCACGCCTGGGGCACCTATCCCGGCGGACAGTCGGGTAACCCGGCGAGCCAGTGGTACCTGGACCGCGTATCGCATTGGGTGTCCGGCGAGCTGGACACCCTCCTGTTTCCCGCCGCGGTGTCAGGTATTCCTGAGCCGCGGGTCAGGCAGCGGCTCACCCTCACCGGGGCGAGCCCGCAATGAGGCGCTGGCTCTCGTTCGCGGTCCTTGTTGCTGCCTTCGTCCTGGCAAGCTGGCTCGGCTGGTGGGCCGTGCCAATCGTAGCGGCGCTTTGGGGAATGATGCGACCCGCCGTCCATGCTCCCGCCACGACCGCGGCGCTGGCCGCCGCGGTTGCCTGGACGGCCTGGCTGCTGCGGGACTGGCAGGCCGACCAGCACGCGATGACGCTATTGTCCACCCGGCTGGGCGGTGTGATGGGCGCTCCGCCAGTCGTACTGATCCTGCTGACTCTCTTGCTCGGTGGCGTGCTCGCTTGGAGCGCCGCGGCGCTCGCCGGGGCCGCCGTCACTCTAGTCTCGCCAACCACCGGAGATACCCGATGATCACTCGAAGCGCGCTGCTCGCCGCCGCCGTCCTGCTGACCGGCGCGATGCCGCTGGCCGCCCAGAACTACGACAGCGTCACCGTGCGCGTCATTCCGGCGGGTCAGGGGGTGTACATGTTGATGGGAGCAGGCGGCAACATCGCCCTCTCGGTTGGAGACTATCCCTTCCTGGTGGATGACGAATTCGCGCAGCTCAGCCAGAAGATCCTGGCCGCGGTCCGCCAGATCACCGACAAGCCGGTGCGCTTCCTGGTCAATACGCA
Organism: Gemmatimonadales bacterium; assembly: GCA_041691095.1. GTDB lineage: Bacteria > Gemmatimonadota > Gemmatimonadetes > Gemmatimonadales > GWC2-71-9 > JABFSM01. The sequence continues at coordinate 4,142 of JBEPVJ010000034.1, read as the reverse complement.
CTGGCACGGCGATCATACCGGCGGCAACGAGAACATGGCCAACGCAGGTATCATCATCGTGGCCCACGACAACGTGCGGACCCGCTGAGCACCGATCAATTCATCGCGGCGTTCAACTCGAAGGTGCCCGCGTCTCCCCGGGCAGCCCTGCCGGTCATCACCTTCGGCGATGGGGTCGCGTTCTACAACGGCGACGAACAGATCCACGTGATCCATGTGCCGCCGGCCCATACCGACGGCGATGTGATCGTGCACTTCACCCGAGCCAACACGATCCACATGGGTGACACCTTCTTCAACGGATCCTATCCGTTTTTCGATCTGTCGAGTGGAGGATCGTTCGAAGGGATCATCAAGGCGGTCAACATTGCGCTGGCGTATGTCAACGACAGCACCAAGGTGATTCCTGGCCACGGCGCGCTCGGGGGCAAGGCCGAGCTGGTGGCCTACCGCGACGTGATGGTCAAAATCCGGGATCGGGTGGGAGCGTTGATCAAGCGAGGCAAAACCAGAGACCAGGTCATCGCGGCGAAGCCGAGCGCTGCCTGGGATGGCACCTGGGGTACCGGATTCATGAAGCCCGAGGTGTTCATCGGCATGGTGTACGACAGCATGAAGAAGAAGAAGTGAGCGGCCTCAAAATTTTATCCCGGCGCCCAGCCTGAACGTCCTAGGCGGAACCCGGTTCAAGGTCTGGCGATAGCCGGAAAATTCTCCCTGCTGGAGGATGCCGTTGACCGAGGTCTGGATCGACGTCACGGTATTTGCGCCGAGCGCGTTGAAGGCATCCAGCGCCAGACTGATCTCCGCGCGCCCAACCGCAAACGCCCGTTCCAGGTGGAAATCGACCGAGGTTCTCGGCGCGTAGCGGTAGGTGCCACGCGGCGCTACAAAGATCCGCTGACCGGTGATCGTGAAGAAGAAGAAGTCCTCAATTTTCTGGGGCGGTTTCCCGATGCTGGAGGTGTCCGGTAGCGCAAACCCGAGCAGAAGGTGCGACATCGTCAGCGTGGGCGTGACGCGATCGCCAGAGAAGTACGTCACGAACACCCCGCCCCTGAACCCATATGTCAGATTGCCGGTCGCCGCCATCTTCAGCTCGACCTCGCTCTGATTATTCAGATCCCCATATGCGTTGAACTGCTCGTTGAGATGCACATACGGTCCGGCTCCGCTGTTGGTGTAGTCATCCGTGCCTGTCAGGCTGTTGAGATTGCCCTTGAGGTTGGTGTAGGTGGCGGAGACCTGTGCCCACCAGCTCGGATAGTGTGCCGAGGCCGAGAGCTGGAGCTGATCGAACCGGCGGGTCGCCTGTGGGACATTGGTCAGCACATTGTCGGGCTGATAGGTCAGCGCGAGCCATCTGGCCGTGCCATCGGGGCCCTCGAATCCAGGTGGCTTGCGGCTTAGCTCCCCAACCAGATACCGGTCCCGCCAATAGATGATGTCTTCGTTTGACACCGCCAGCTTTGGGAGTACCAGCGGCTTGCCGCCAAAGAAGATTGGATTGGAAAAGCGGTCCAGCACCGAAATGTTGGTGTAAACCGTGTAGTCGTTGACGATATTCCGGTCCACCACCGCTACCATATTCTTGTTCCGCCGCCTCACGTAAAGAGCCTCGGTTTTGAGATGGCCCCCCCAGCTCTTTTCCAATCCGAGGATGGCCTGATCGATGTAGGGCTCCTTGAAATTCTCGACCCGGCCCACCTCATTGAGGCGTATGGTTTCGACTTTCGTCCAGGCTGGATTCGCGTCCCGCTGGGCGGTGGTGAACGTGGTGCGAGGATCGCTGAACGCTGGACCGGTGTATTCCCAGCGGTCCTCGTTGGTATACACGTCGCCCCCTTCGGCCCGATCGTAGAACGAGGCGAACATATTCTGGTGGAAGATGCCCCAGTGCGCCTTGGCGACGAGCGTGCCGTTGCCGCTCAAATCGGCGACGACCCCGATGCGGGGCTCGAAGGCCTTATCGGTCACCGGCGTGAAGTACACCCCATCGGGTTGCCGAAGCCGCCCCACCCACCGGCCCCATCGGACGCCCGGGTTAATGCTGAGCCAGCGGTTCACCTGGATATAATCCTGCGCGAACGCGGCGCTGTTCTGCACCTTGGAGCCCAGATCCGCCTCACCACCCCAGCTGCTCGTAATCACCTGGTTGTTGGTAAAGGCGCTGCCGAAAATCCAGCTGGACGGCACCGCCGGGTCGAACCCGGGCTGCTCACCCGGGCGCCAGGTGACGCCGCCATTGCGTGCCCGGAGGTACTCGTACGCTCCGAAGCTTTGCTCGCCGCCCACCTTGAAGTGGTGCTCCATCCCCACGATCCGGAGGTAGGTGTCCCAGTTGGCCGAGAAGGCGAGGCTCGACGGCTTCAGTAGCTCCCGAAACTGGGAGTTCTGGTACTGCCGCGGATTGACCTCGTTGACCGTGGCGATGCCGGGCACTTGATCGCCCCCGTAACCGTTTCGGGTTTCGTTGCCGTTGAACCCCGCCACCTTCAGCTCCAGGAAGCTGCGGGTCGTGAGAGTACGCTGCCAGGACGCGTTGTAGAACATGGTGCGGGAGGTGCGATCGAGCGTGGCCTCCGGGCTTTGAAAGCTGTTCTGGCCATAGCGAGAGTTGTCCGCATCGATCCGTCCGAAAGTACCGTTCACAATGTTCCTGGAGCTGGGCTGCCAGGTAAGCTTGCCCAGCAGCTTCCGCTCGAACTCATCCGGCTCGAGCGGGGAGAAGTTGCCGGCAACTTGAGGCACTTTGTTGAGCACTCGAAGGCCGCGGTCCACCGCCTGCCCGAACAGCGCAAAGAACAGCTTGTCCCGGACGATCGGGCCGCGGAGCTGCCCGTCCAGCTCTCCGCGATGGGAGAGCTCGGAGCCGAGATCGGCCGCCTGGAAGTTGGTGGAATTGAGATGCCACGACTCCCCGTTGGCGCGGAAGGATCCCTGGAGCCGATTGCTGCCCGACTTGGTGACGATGTTGACCAGGCCGCCCTGGAAATTGCCATACTCCGCGCCGGCTCCGAGGCCGCGCACCTGGATCTCCTCGATCCAGCTGGTGCTCGGCTCAAGAAAGTCTCCGCCGATTCCGGGATGGTTGACCGTCACCCCGTCGAGCTGGTAGTTGTTGGCCTGCGCGGTGGCGGCGCCCCAGATCTGGTCGGGGCGCGCGCCGGGCGTGAACGCCACCAGCGACTTCGCATCATTGGGCAGTGGGAGCAGCGCCAGGTCGGACGCTGTCAGCCGGGTGCCGAATTCGGTGTCGGTGGTGCTGATATGGACCGCGGACGCGTTGACCACCAGTGAGTCGAGGACCACCGCCGCCGCGGTGAGGCTGATCACCACGTTCTCGGATCGCCCGGCCCGAATCAGGACGTCGTTCACGACGACCGCCCGATAGCCGATCCGGCGCACCGTCAGCCGGTAGGAACCCGGTGGGAGGAAGGCCAGACGGAACCTGCCGTGCGCATCGGAAACCGCCTGCCGCCGGGTAAACCCGTCGGTATGCGAGGCAACGATATCGGCGAGTGGTACACCCACGCCCGTCTCGGCCTGGATCTGGCCCTCCAGAATTCCACTGTTGCCGGACTGGGCCGAAGCGGAATTCACAGAGAGGAAAAGGCCAGCGACCATGACATAGAGAAGCCGCGGCCCGCACATCATTTGAGGATCACCAGAATGACTCCGCTCTCATGTCCCACGCCGTACCGCTGGCTGGCATCAATACCCCGGAGGTGCTGGATCTCCTTGATCGAAGCACGAGGCACGTCTTCCAGGGTCGACGGCCCGCGACGTTTCATGCCGCTCACGTAGACTTGCGCCATTGGGGTCTCGGAACGAATCGAACTGGTACCATGCGGGACCAGCCAACTGGGCCGGAGCTGCTCGACCGGCGCGAACGCCGTTTGCCACGCGTCCGGCGCCGCCTGGATTTCCTGCTGGGAAATCAGATCGGGATTCCGCTTGATCTTCGGAGCCTGGTGGGTGGTATCCTGGGCCGCCAGCCCCGCTGGCAGTATCAGGAAAGCAAAGGAGAGGAGAGGAAGCAGCCGACGCAGCATGGTTCTTTCCTGGTTGACGTGACTCCACGAAACCACTTCGCGCGGGACTAGGGAAGGGGTGCCCCTTCTGGTGGAGCATCTTCGTTC
>JBEPVJ010000033.1:0-9818 GCA_041691095.1 Gemmatimonadales bacterium | reverse complement strand
TTCCCAATCCGTTCGCGGGTTATGCGATTCGCGGGAATCCGGATCTCCGGCCCGAGCACTCCTGGCAATGGTCCGTCGGCGGAGTGTGGTCCCTGCTGCCGGGCCTGGTGGCAGACGCCGAAGCCTATCGCAACGACCTCGTCAACCTGATCGAGCTGACCCAGACCGGTACCGACGCGGGTACCGGGCTGCTGCTGTATTCGCCCCGGAACGTCGCGCGGGCCCGCACCCAGGGCGTCGAGTTGGCGCTGCGCTGGAGCCGGCCCGGCTGGGACGCCGGAGCCGAGTACAGCCGGCTGGATGCCAGGGACCGCGACACCGGCCTCCCTCTGGACCGCCGGGCCTCCCACAGCGCCAGGCTTCGCGCCGGAGGCACCCTCTGGGGATCCCTGCGCACCGAGGCCACCCTGAGCCTCACCGGCCGCGCACCGGCCCAGAATGTGGACGGGACCGCCGGGGCCCAGTCGGCATTCCTCTCGAGCAATCTGCAGTTCGAGTACCGGGTCCCCGCCGGCCTGGTGCTGTCCGTCGGTGGAGACAATCTGTTCGACGCAACCCCGGCGGGGTGGACCGGCGTGTTCGGCCGCAGGGTGTACGCCGCCGTCCGCGCCTCCTGGCATCCCTGAGCTCCGACCCAATCGCGCGGGTACATTGCCCACCGTGGAATCCTACGCCGCCGAGCTGACCACACTGGGCTTTCAGGCCCTGGTGACGACGCTGCTCGCGCTTGTGAACCTGGGCCTCTGGCGCCAGGAAGGACGCTCCGCCTACCTGAGCTGGGCTGCGTCATGGGCTCTCTACGCTGCGCGACTGGTGTTCATTTCGGCGTACGTCGTGACGCGAAACGAGCTGTGGCTCTTCCTGCATCAGGTCGCCACCGGCGGCAGCGCGCTGATGCTCTTGTGGGCAGCGGAGCAATTCAGCAGAGGCATGCCCTTCCGGCGCCGGTACCTCTGGACCATTCCAGCCATCGTGCTCTGGTCATGGGTCGCGGTGTTCCGCTTCCACGATCCAGCCGTGGCGGGTCTGTCCTCGGCGGTGGCACTCTCCGCGGTCACCCTGTGGACCGGGCTGGTGTTCTGGCGCTACGCCCGCCAGGCCGCGTCGGGGAGCGCCCGGTTCCTGGCCTGGACCTTTCTCCTCTGGGGGCTGCACCACCTGGACTACCCGCTGCTCCGGCCGCTCGGGCGGGCAGTGCTGCTGGGCGCGATGGCGGACGTGGTATTCATCGTCGCCGCGGCCGGCGGCATGGTATTCATGGGGCTGACCGCGGGACGCGAGGCGCTGGCCGCGCGCAGCGCGCAGCTGGAGCAGCTCACCCGCCTCCTGTTGCGGGCCCAGGAGGAGGAGCGCAAACGCATCGCCCGCGACCTCCCCGACGAGGCCGGGCAACTCCTCACCGCGCTCAAGATCGAGCTCGACCTCGAGGGAAAACCGGAAGCTGCCGAGCTGGTGACCCGGGCGCTTAACCAGGTCCGCGACATCGGGAACCTTCTCCGGCCGTCCACTCTCGACGACTTCGGCCTGGTGCCCTCGCTGCGCAGCCTGGTGGAAGATTTCGGCCGCCGCTACCGGATCGACGCGCGGTTCGATGGGCCCTCGGTCATGCCGGCGCTGGCGACCGAAGGGGATGTCGCGGTATACCGGGTGATCCAGGAGGCGCTGACCAATGTGGCGCGCCACGCGGCCGCCCGGGCCGTGCGGGTTATCCTCGCCGTCGATCAATCCGCGGTCCGGATCACCGTCCAGGACGACGGCGTCGGAATGGCCGGCCGGCCGGTGGCGCGCCTGGGGCTGCTCGGCATCCGGGAGCGCATCGTGGCGCTGGCCGGCACCGTCGAAGTGACTACGGCGCACGGCGAAGGCTTTCGGATCGACGCGAGCATTCCCCGGGCGAATCCGGCGTGACCGCCGAAGTCAGGGTGCTGCTGGTCGATGATCATCCCCTGGTCCGGGCCGGTATCCGGCGGGTGCTGGAGACCCGCCCAGGGTTGCTCGTCGTCGGAGAGGCGCACGATGGCGCCGAAGCGCTCCGCCTGGTCGAGCGCCTGGCGCCCGAGATCGTGGTGCTGGACCTGACCATGCCGGAAATGGACGGCCTGGAAGTGCTGGACCGGCTGCGGCGGCGCGCCCCGGACCTCCGGATCCTGGTGCTGACGATGCACGCGGAGGCCGAGTACATCCGTCGGGCGGTGGCGGCGGGCGCGGATGGCTACGTATTGAAGGAGTCGGCGGTCCAGGAGCTGCTGACCGCCATCGATTCGATCCGGGGCGGGCAGCGTTACTACAGCCCGAGGGTCGAGGCCGGGCTGGCGCCGGACGCTGGACCTAACCCGGACGAGCCGGCGCTGACGGGCCGGGAGCGCGACGTGCTAAGAGGCATTGCCCGCGGGCTTTCCACCAAGGAGATCGCGGCCGCGCTGGCCATCAGCGCGCGAACGGTGGAAACCCATCGCGCCAATCTCATGCGCAAGCTGGACATCCGGTCCATCGCGCGGCTCACCCAGTATGCAATTCGCGCGGGGCTGGTGGACCGCGCTTAGCTACTCGACGGTGACGCTCTTGGCCAGGTTCCTGGGCTGGTCCACGTTGCAGCCGCGGCGCACCGCGACGTAGTAGGCGAAGAGCTGCAGCGGCACGCTGGCCAGGATGGGGGTCAGCAGATCGTGGGTGGCAGGGATCGGGAAGACTGCATCGGCCAGCCGGCCGATCTCCTCGTCTCCCTCGGTGACGATCGCGATCACCTTGCCGCCCCGTGCTTTTACCTCCTCGATGTTGCTCACGATCTTGGTGTGCACGCCGTCCCTCGGCGCAATGAACACCACCGGCATGTTCTCATCGATCAGCGCGATCGGGCCGTGCTTCATCTCCGCGGCGGGATATCCCTCCGCGTGGATGTAGGAGATTTCCTTGAGCTTGAGCGCTCCTTCGAGCGCCACCGGGAAATTCACCCCGCGCCCCAGGTAGAGCGCGTTATGCGCGTTGGCAAACCGGTCCGCCAGAATCTCGACCTCCGGCGCGCGGTCCAGCACCTTGCGGATCTGGGCCGGGAGCGCCTTGAGCGCCACGATGAGCTGCGAACCCTGGAGCAGGCTCATGTTGCGCAGCCGGCCGAGCTTGAGCGCCACCATCGCAAGCGCGGCGACCTGGCTGTTGAAAGCCTTGGTGCTCGCGACCCCGATCTCGGGGCCGGCCCGGAGATAGAGCCCGCCCTGCACTTCGCGCGCGATGGTCGAACCCACCACGTTGACCAGCCCGATGGTCCGCGCGCCGCGCCGCTTGGCCTCGCGCAGGGCCGCCAGCGTGTCGGCGGTCTCTCCGGACTGCGACACCGCGATCACCAGGGTGTTCTCGTCCACGATCGGGTTCCGGTAGCGAAACTCCGAGGCGTATTCCACCTCGCAGGGAACCCGCGCCATTTCCTCGAAGATGTATTCGCCGATCAGCCCCGCGTGCCAGGAGGTGCCGCAGGCGGTGATGATGACGCGATTGATTCGCTTGAACTGCTCGTCGGTCAGGTTGAGCCCCCGCAGCCGGGCGCTTCCTTCGTCTTCCAGCAGGTGGCCCCGGACCGTGTTGGTGAGGCTCTCCGGCTGCTCGAAGATCTCCTTGAGCATGAAGTGGGCAAATCCACCCCGCTCGATCGTGGCGAGATCCCACTCGATCTGGTTGACCGGCTTCTCGACGTGCGTCTCGGTGAGGTTCCGGACCCGGTACCCGCCGCGCGTGAGCACCACCATCTCCCCGTCATCGAGGTAGACGACGCTGCGGGTGTGCTCGAGAATCGCCGAGGCATCCGAGGCGACGAAGTATTCCCCATCTCCAACTCCCACCAGAAGCGGCGACCCGTTCCGCGCGGCGACCACGACATCGGGCTCGTCGGCCGAGATCACCGCGATGCCGTAGGCACCCTCCACGTCCCAGAGCGCCGCCGCCACCGCCTCTTCGAGGTTTCCCTCGTAGTAGGCGCCGATCAGGTGCGCCAGCACTTCGGTGTCGGTTTCAGAGCTGAAGGTATGACCCCGCTTTGCCAGGGCCTTCCGGATCACCGTCGCGTTCTCGATGATGCCGTTGTGGATGACCGCGATCTTCCCGGCCTGGTCGAGGTGGGGGTGCGCGTTAGGGGTGGTTGGGGCGCCGTGAGTGGCCCAGCGGGTATGCCCGATGCCGACCGTGCCGTGGGGCGTTTCGGTGCGGAGTTTTTCCACCAGGGCGGACAGCTTGCCCGCGGCTTTCTTGACCTTGATGCCGTTGCCATTGAGCACCGCGACTCCAGCCGAGTCGTAGCCCCGGTATTCCATCCGGCGCAGCCCGTCGATCAGAATGGGCGTGGCCTGTTTCGGTCCGACGTAGCCGACGATGCCACACATCGTGTGAACGACCTCACCTAAAGGAGACTACGACAGTCCTCCAGCAAACTCAGCGCGTCAGCCTCCGTGGGGGCCTCCGCAATTATCCGAATAACCGGCTCGGTTCCCGATGCACGCAGGTGCACCCAGCGCCCTGGCCAGGACAGCCGGAGACCGTCTCTCTCGTCCGTCGAGGCCTCGGGAAAGCGGGTCTTGAGCGCCTGATACGCCGACTGTAAGTCCGCACCCCGCGGGATCTTAGCCTTGACGATCCGGTACCGGGGTGCCTGCGCCACCAATTGGGAAACTGGACTCTTTTCTCGCGCAAGATACTGCAAGATCAAAGCCACCCCGAGTGGCGCATCGCGGCCGATGTGGAGCGCCGGGAGGATGACCCCGCCGTTCCCTTCGCCACCGATCACCGCCCCCTCCGCCTTGATCATCTGAGCCACATTGGCCTCGCCGACCGGAGCGCGAAGGAACCGTGCTCCGCCGGCGATCGCCGCGTCTTCGACCACAAGACTCGTCGACAAGTTGGCCACGACGGCAGGTCGAGCTGTCGACTCTTGGAGCACGGCGCGAACCGCGAACGCGAGCGTATAATCTTCGCCGATCGGCTGCCCCCGCTCGTCCACCAGCGCCAGGCGGTCTACGTCCGGATCCACCGCCATGCCGATATGGGCTCCGCTGGAGCGGACCAGAGCGGACAGGTCGCCGAGATTTTCGGGAATCGGCTCAGGCTCCCTCGGGAACCGTCCGTCTGTTTCCAGGTTGATTCCTACCACCCGACAGCCGAGCCGCTCGAGCAATATCGGAATGACGGCGCCGCCGGCTCCTCTGACACAGTCGAGCGCTACGGTGAAGCCGGCCCGACGGATCAGCCCCACGTCGACCTCGGGGAGACCCAGCACCAGGTCGAGGTGGCGTTGCACGGAGTCGGCGTCGTGGCGCAGCCCCCCCAATCCGTCCCAATCCGCACGGGGGGGGCCCGCATCCGCCAGCGCCCGCACCGCGCCGCCAGCCGCAGCGTCGAGGAAAATGCCGTCGGGCCCGACCAGCTTGAGCGCGTTCCAGGCGATCGGATTATGGCTGGCGGTAAGGATGAGACCGGCGCCGGCGTGATGGTGCTCGACGGCAAGCTGCGTCGTGGGTGTCGGGACGATGCCCAGGTCGATGACGTCGCACCCGACCGACATGAGCCCTGCGATGGCTGCGTGAGCGAACATGGCCCCGCTGGTTCGAGAGTCGCGCCCCAGCACGACCAGCGGCTTGCCGGCGGCCGCGGCCCAGGCGCCCAGCGCGGCGGCGTGTCGCGCGACCAGCTCGGGGGTGAGATCGGTACCGACGATCCCCCGCATACCCGAGACCGAAATCATGAGTGTGTTGGACATGCGGAGAACCTAGACGGAGATCGGCAGTTTCTCCACGTCCGGGAAGGCTTTCTGGAACGCGGACACGACATCGGAATCGAATTGCACACCGGCAAACCGCACCAGCTCCTCGATCGCCTCGCTCGGCTCGCGCGGCTTCCGGTAGGATCGGTTGGTCGTCATGGCGTCGAAGGCGTCGGCCACCGCCACCACACGCGCAACCATGGGAATGGCTCCCCCGCGCAGGCCGTCGGGAAAGCCGCTGCCGTCGATCCGCTCGTGATGATTGCGCACGATCTGGAGCACCAGCGGATGCTCCCGGCGCAGCGGCTGGAGGATCTCCTCGCCTTCGGTGACGTGCTTCTTGATCTCCTCGAACTCCGACGCGGTCAGCGGCCCAGTCTTCTGGAGCACCGAGTCGCGGGTACCGATCTTCCCGATGTCGTGCAGCTCTCCCCCCAGGCGGATCTGGTCGAGCACGTCGCCCGAAAAGCCCAGGAAGACCGCCGTCTTGACCGCATAGCGGCTGACCCGCTGGGAGTGGCCGCGGGTATAGACGTCTTTCTTCTCGAGCATCCGAACCGCCATCTGGATTTGGCCCACGACTGCTCCTTGCTCCGTTGGTCGAGCTCAGGGACGGCGGCCTCGAGGATGAACGACCTGACGATGGCGATCTAGTCGTACACGCCGTGCTGAGACATTCGACCGCGGTCGAACCTCGGCGATGCCGGTAGCACGATGAAGGGCACGAGCGCTTGGTGTGTCGATCCGCGAGGAACCTGCCGGCGGGATCATCAGCGAAACGTAGGGGTGCCCGGCGCAATCTTCAACGCCCAGGCGGCCGGCGCGCTATTCTTCTGGCAGGCCCGACCTCACCGCCAGGACCCAGGGGAGACCATGACCCGCATTCTTGAGCACGACCTCGAGTTCGCACTGGCTACTCGCGCCGTCCATGCCGGCCAGGTCGCCGATCCGCTGGCCGGGGCGGTGATGACACCGATCTACCAGACGTCCACCTATCGCCAGGAGGGGCTGGGCAAGCACAAGGGCTACGAGTACGCCCGAACCCAGAACCCGACCCGCGAGGCGCTGGAGCGCAACGTGGCGGCGCTGGAAGGCGGAACCCACGGCTTCGCGTTCGGCTCGGGGCTGGCGGCGCTGGATGCGATTCTCAAGCTGTTCAAGGCGGGCGACCACATCGTGTCGGGCGAGAGCGTGTACGGCGGCTCGATGCGGCTGATGCGGAGAATCTTCGAGCCCTACGGCCTCCAGCTCAGCTTCGTGGACAGCCGCGACATCGGCAACGTCGAGCGCGCCATCACCCCCGCCACCCGCCTGATCTACTGTGAAACCCCCACCAACCCGATGATGTTCCTGACCGACGTGCAGGCGGTGGGCGATCTCGCGGCCTCCCGGGGCATTCTCTTCGCGGTGGACAACACCTTTGCCACACCGATGTTCCAGCGACCGCTCGAGATGGGCGCCGATCTCGTGCTGCACTCAACCACCAAGTACCTGAACGGCCACAGCGACATGGTGGGCGGGCTGCTGATCACGCGGCGCGACGACGTCGCCGAGCGGATCGGCTTCATTCAGAACGCCAGCGGAGCGGTGCCCGGTCCGATGGATTGCTGGCTGGCGCTGCGCGGCACCAAGACGCTGCCGCTCCGGATGCGCCAGCACGACCAGAACGGCCGCGCTATGGCCGACTGGCTCAAGGATCACAAGGCGGTGAAGCACCTCTACTACCCGGGACTGGCGAGTCATCCACAGCATGACCTGGCCAAGCGACAGATGTGCGGCTTCGGGGGCATGGTGTCCTTCGATGTGGGCGACGTCGCCAAGGCGCACCGTATCGTGGAGCGGGTCAAGATATTCCAGCTCGCCGAATCGCTCGGCGGGGTCGAGAGCCTGATCGGCCACCCGGCATCGATGACCCATGCCGCCGTGCCGAAGGATCTGCGGGAGGCGATGGGCCTCACCGATTCGCTGGTGCGCTTGTCGGTGGGGATCGAGCAGATCGAGGACTTGATCAAGGATCTGGATCAGGCGATGACGTAGGCGGAAGCCTCAATCTGAAACATTCTCGAGGAACCCGCGTACATTTCAGCACCTCTGACCGCCGAGCTTTCGATGACGTCTCTGCCGACCCACCGTGCGCGTGTCGCTTTTCAGCAGATCGCCGGCGTATCGTGGGAGCACCCCGCCGATCGCGCCGCCCTGCAGGCCATGCGCTCAGTGCCGGGCTTCGACGATGTGGTGCGGAAGATCGTCGCCATCCTGGGCGGAGAGCGCGGCATTCGCCTCTTGTTCCAGGGCAACTCGGTCCGCGCCGGACACCAGCAGTTTCCCAAGGCCCACGCGATTCACGTCGAAGTCTGCACCACCTTCGACTGGCCCAAGGTGCCCGAGCTCTACGTCTCGCAGACCCCGGTGTTCAATGCCGGCGCCTACGGAGTGGACGATCCATTCATCGTGCTGCACTCCGCCGCGCTCGAGCTGCTGGATGACGAGGAGCTGCGGGTACTGATTTCCCACGAAATGGGCCACGTGGTGAGCGGCCACTCCCTCTACCGCACCATCGCGGAGATCTTCCTGAACGTGAGCCTCGGCGCGCTGCCCCTGCTGGCGGGCATCGCCCTGCTTCCGGTGCGCCTGGCGATTCTCGAGTGGTCCCGCAAGTCGGAGCTCTCGTCGGATCGCGCCGGGCTGCTGGGCAGCCAGAACATCATCGCGTCGCAGCAGCTGTTCATGAAAATGGCGGGGGCCTACCGCGGGGCGCTCGAATCGGGGCAGATGTCGCTGGATCCGTTCGTGGCGCAGGCCAACGAATACATCACGACCAACGAGGGGCTGGACATCGTCTACAAGATCCTTAACACGCTCGCCCTCACTCACCCCATGAATACCGTGCGGGCCGCCGAGCTGCAGAAGTGGATCCAGACCGGCGACTACGAGCGGATCCTTCGGGGCGAGTACACCCGCCGGGGCACCGAACAGAAGGAGCGCCCGCTGCGGGACGACTTCAAGGCCGCTAAGGATCACTACGCCGGCGCGGCGCGGGAGACGATGAGCAACGTTGCGGACGCCGCGAAAAAGGCCGCTGCCACCGCGCGGGACGCCTTCCGCAAGGCCCAGCAGGGATGAAGATACTGATCGTCGGAGGGGGAGGCCGCGAGCACGCGCTCTGCTGGGCGCTCCGACGCGACCTTCCCTCCGCCGATCTCTTCTGCGCCCCGGGCAATCCCGGCACCGCACCGCTCGCCAACAACCTCCCCATCGGATCGGAAGACCTGGACCGCATCACGCGTGCGGTCCAGGCCCATGATATCGGCCTTACCGTGATCGGGCCCGAGGCGCCCCTGGCGCGCGGGCTGGCCGACCGGCTCCGGGACGCCGGGCGCGCGGTATTCGGTCCGACCGCCGCCGCCGCGCAGATCGAGGCATCCAAGGCCTTCGCCAAGGAGGTTCTGCTCTCGGCCGGGGTGCCGGCCGCGGGCTCGCGCACCTTCGTGGCGAGCGAGCTCAAGATGGCCCTCGCGTACGTCGACCGTCACGCCGAGCCCCTGGTGGTCAAGGCGAGCGGCCTTGCTGCCGGCAAGGGCGCCATCGTCTGCGCCGACCGGGAGGAAGCGCGCCGCGCCCTCAACGCCATGCTGCGCGACGGGGCATTCGGCGAGGCCGGCCAGACGGTCGTGGTGGAATCGTTCCTCGAAGGAGAGGAGCTCTCGGTTCTCGGCATCACCAACGGCCGCGACCTCATCATCCTTCCCGCCGCGCAGGATCACAAGCGCCTGCTGGACAAGGACCGCGGACCGAACACCGGCGGTATGGGCGCATACAGTCCGGTCTCATTCGCCACGCCGGCGCTGCTGCAGCGGATCAAGACCGAGGTGATGCTGCCTACGCTCAAGGAAATGGCGCGACGGGGCGTGTCGTTCAGCGGGCTGCTCTACGCCGGCATTATCGTGGACCCTTCGGGCACGCCCAACGTCATTGAGTTCAACTGCCGTTTCGGCGATCCGGAAACTCAGGCGATCCTGCCACTGGTCAGCAAGGGGCTCGCCGACGCGCTGGGGGCCGCGGCGCGGGGTGAGGC
>JBEPVJ010000032.1:0-10209 GCA_041691095.1 Gemmatimonadales bacterium | reverse complement strand
CGGGATCGTCGTACACCTGACCGATCGAGGTGATGAACTTGTTGCCGTACATCGCCCCCAGAGAAATGCCCTGTGCGATCAGGAACACCGTCGGCTGCTGACCGAAGCCGTTGAGCCGCTCCGGCAGTGGATAGTCGGTGATCACCTGGCGGGTCCGATCGCCCACGACATTGATGACCCACGCCATATCCTTGTTGTTGATGGCCTGGAAGCCGAGCCCGAACTCATGGGTCGCCGACCGGAGCGCCCCGACGTTCTGCCACTGCGCGCCGAAGCCGACCACCGAGGGCAGCGGGACCAGCTGGATCTGGTCCTTGGTGTCCTTGCGGGAGTAGGTGTACTCCATGGTGAAGCGTCCGCCGCCCATTTCCACATTGCCACCGACTTCGAGCTCGGCGGAATGCGCGGGCTTGAGGTTCTTGTTGCCCAGGGTGGTCTTGGCAAAAGAGCCGCCACCCGGCGTCAGGGTTTCATACTGGTAATCGAATCCGGGACGCAGGCCGGCGGTGCCGTAGGAAGCCCGCAGCCGGATTTCGTCGAAGCCCTTGATCTTGAGGTCTTCGTTCGCGCGCCAGGCACCCGAGAGCCGGTAGAAGTACGAGCTCCGGTTGTTGGACCCAAACAGCGACGACTCGTCCCGCCGGATCAGTCCGTCGACGATGTACTTGTCCTTGATGTCGAAGGTGGTGATCGCAAACTCGTTCCGGTTCCGGATGGTGGTGTTGCTGGAGGCAATGCCGAGCGTCGCGGGGTCTGACGCCGAACCCTCCGGCACCCCCTTCACAATGAGCGCACCGGCGGTGAAGCCGTCATTGGCCGCGATCTGGTCTTCGTAGACGTAGCTGATCTTGGTGGTGTTGTTGATGCCCATGCCGAAGTTCTTGGTACCCGTCAGCGTTGCGCCGGCGTTGTAGGTCCGGCCACCGAAGTCGCGCTTGGCAAGACTGCCGGACCCAGGATTGCCGCCGGCGCTGAGGAAGCCGCGCGGGGTCACCTGATTGTAGTTGTCGGTTTCCTGGTCGAAGTTGTAGTTCGCTTCGGCGGTGAGCCAGTCGAGCATCCGCCACCGGGCCCGCCCGCCGCCGGTGAACCGGCTGCGCAGCTGCTCGCGGGTGATGTTCGCCAGCGAGTAGAGCGGGTTCGACACATTGGTCCAGCCCGGCGCCAGCTTCGCCGTGTACGGCGAGCCATCCGGGTTGGTGCCGAAGATGTCGAAGTACGGCGGCAGGAAGGTGATTCCGAAGAAGGGACCCAGCTGATTGGCCTGCTGCGTGCCGGACGTCGGCGAGCCTGGGTCGGTGAGCGGGTGATTGTCCGACCGGCCGTAGAAGCTGCTCAGCTCGATATCCAGCCGCGGGGTGAGCTGCTGGTCGACGTTCAGCCGGAAATTCTGCCGGACGAAGCCCTTGAGCCCGAAGATGACGCCCTGGGTGTTGGTGTTCTCGAACGAGGCGTTGAAGTTGGTCGAGCCACGGCGCTGACCCACCGACAGATAGTTGGTGTAGAACAGGCCGGGCCGAAGCACTTCCGCCTGGAAGTCATGGTAGGACGGATAGAGACCGTCCTGGATGTGATCGGCCTTCAGGGTCGGGCTGCCGTCGGGCTTCACGTTCTGGAAGGTGACGGTGCCGTCGGCCCCCTGGCTGTACTGATAGGCGCTCGAGTGCGAGACCGGAAGCTCATTCCCCACCCACGAGCTTCCGAGCTCGTTACGGAGTGTGACCAGCAGCTTGCCGTCCGCCAGCGTCTTGCCCCGCTTGGTAAAGATCTGGATGACGCCGTTGGCAGCGTCGGAGCCGTACAGCGAGCTTGCCGCGGCACCCTTGATCACTTCGATGCGATCGATGTCCTCGGAGGCAATATCGGCCAACGTTGCGCGGCTGATGGTGCCGTCGATGATGATCAACGGCCCCGCCGCCTTGCAACCCGACATCCCGGTTGGATTGCACGCGCCGATGCTGGTCGCGCCGCGCAGCCGAATCGTGGGCGCGCCGGCGGGATCACCTGATGGCGACTCCACATGCACACCGGCCACCTTGCCCGCGAGCGCGCCGAGTGCGGTGGTCCCGGGAACATCCTGGATCTGATCCGCCGACACCCGGCCGATGGCGAACGGAAGCTTCTTCGTGGAGGTCGCTTCGTTCACGCCCGTTACGACCAGCTCGTCCAGCCGGAGCGGGTCGTCACGCAGGGAAAAATTCACTTCCTGGCGGCCGGCGTTCAGCGTCACCGGCTTGATGCCCGGAGACTTGCCGAGAAACCGGGCAACCAGAGTCATCGATTGACCGTGGGCGCGATCCGCCGCGATCTCGATGGTGTAGCTGCCGTTCGCCGCGGTGCTCGCGCCGAACGAGGCGAGCTCACGGATGACGACCTGAGCGCCGCCGATCGGCTGCCCGTTCGCATCGGTGATCTTGCCGGTGATCGTCGCCTGCGCCTGCGCCTGCCCGGCCACAAGAACCAGCAGGGCGCCGGCCCCTGCCGTTCGCAGGAGAGTGGTGAGTGGCGATTTCCTCTTCATAGTTAGCCTCGGGTGAAGGAAGTACACGGAATCCGCGTCGTGACACCAAAGGCAGGAAGCGTTCCCGCCCGTGGTGCCCGCGTATCCCGTTGCGCCACAACACATCACCTCGCGCGTCGAGTGCGCTCGTGTCAGAGGGACACTTACGAATCGAGTCCCAACATCACACGCCAATTCTCCTGAAAAAGGCCAAGCCACTCGAATTCGCTCGGTGCGGAATCGGCGCGATTGCGCAGGGCTCGACTCGATCGCGATATTGGCCCCTCGCTTACCCCGACTCCACACAACCTGAGCGCCGTCATGCACGCATTTCTCGCAACACTCCTCACCCTGGCGTCATTTTACCCGGACACCACCGCGTTCGTCACGCTCCTCGGTCGTGATACCATTGCACTAGAGAGCTACCGGCGCACCCCGAACCGCCTCGAGGGTGAGATTGTGCTCCGCGTGCCCGTCACGGTCCACTTCGGCTATCAAGTCGATCTCGCCCCGGACGGCGCGGTCACCCGCTCGGTGATGGAGCTCAAGCCGCTCGGCGCCGCCGAGCCTGCATACCGAAAGGTGACGCTCGATTTTCGACGGGATTCGGTGCATGTGCTGGTCGACTCCGCGGGAGGAGGCCGCAGTGCGACCTATGCGGTTCCGCCGGGAGCACTTCCCTTCCTCACCACCGGATTCGATTCGTCCTTCGGACTCTACGAGTCATTCGGCCTGTACGACCTGGTGTTCTCCCGTCCCTCCTTCCATCTGGTCGACAGCACCAGGATGCCCGTCGTCGGCGCGCTGACCGGACGAGTGTCACAGAAGCGGCTGGCTCGCCGCACCGCGACGCTCGTGGATACTGATTTCTTCGGGATCGCCTGGACCCATCTGGCCACCGACAGCAGCGGCAGGATCACCGGCGCCGATGGTGAGGCCACGACGGAAAAGATCCGGGCCCGCCGCGTCGCCGGCGTGGACATCGGCCGGGCCGAGAAGGACTTTGCCGCGCGGGATCGGAAAGGCAGAGGCATCGGCATCGCCTCCCCCCCGGACTCGGTGCGCACCACGCTCGGCGGCGCGCACCTCGCCCTCGACTACAGCAGCCCCCGGCGTCGGGGGCGCATGATTCTGGGTGGGGTAGTTCCCTACGGGCGGGTGTGGCGCACCGGCGCCAATGCCGCGACGACGCTCTTCATCGAGCAGCCCATGACCATCGGTAACACGCTACTTCCGGCCGGCGGTTACTCGCTCTGGACCCTTCCTACCGCTCTCGGTGTGGATCTCATCATCAACCGGCAGACCGGCCAGTGGGGTACCGACTACGACTCGTCCCGCGACCTGGCCCGGGTCTCGATGCGGGTCACCGCGGCGGCGACGCCGGACGAGAACTTCACGATCACCATCATCGGCTCGGGAGCCACCGGCGAGCTCCGGATCCGGTGGGATACCTTCGTGTGGAGCGTACCGCTGAAGGTGAACTAGCGCTTGTCCAGGCTGCGGAACGCGATGGCGAGCCGGCGCATCCCCTCGTCGATTTCTCTCGGCTTGAGTCCGCCGTAGCCGAGGAGCAGCCCGCCCCGCGGGCAGTGGCCCATGTAATACGTGCTGAGCGCGGCGGCTTCCACGCCCTGCTGGAACGCGGCATCGCACACCTGCCGGTCGTCGATGTGCGAAGGCAGCCACCCCACCGAGTGCAGGCCGGTGTCGGAATGAGAAATGTCCAGCACGCCGGGGAGCTCCCGCGCGGCGGCGGCCAGCAACGCATCACGCCGCTCCCGGCAGACCACCCGCATCCGCCGCAGGTGGCGCGCGTAGTGGCCCTCGACCATGAATTCGGCCAGGGTCATCTGGTCGAGTGTCGAAGTATGCGCGCCGCCCATCCGGCGCATCGGGATCAGCCATTCGAGCAGATTCTGCGGCGCCACCAGGTAGCCAATGCGCAGCGCCGGAAACAGCGTCTTGTTGAAGGTGCCGATGTAGACCACCCGCTCCGCCGAGTCGAGCCCCTGCAGCGCGGTAAGGGGGCGGCCGGCGTAGCGATACTCGCTGTCGTAATCGTCTTCGATGATCCATGCGCCGGTTCGCTGGGCCCACTGAAGCAGCGCGAGCCTGCGTTCCAGGCTCATGGTGACTCCGCTGGGGTACTGATGCGACGGAGTGACCAGGGTGAGCGAGGCACGCGGCTCCGCCGCCAGACCGCGCTCGACCATAAGGCCCTCGTTGTCGACCGGTACCGGAACGAGTCTGGCCCCCGTCGCGGCCAGCGCTCCGCGGGACCCCGTGTAACACGGATCCTCGAGCCAGACCGGATCTCCCGGGTTGAGCAGCACTCGGCTCACCAGCTCCAGCGCCTCCTGCGCCGAGGCCATCACGATCACCTGCTCCGGGGAGCAGCGGACCCCGCGCGAGGCCGCCAGATGCGCGGCAATCGCCTCGCGAAGCGGCTGGTACCCTACCGCCGCGCCATGGTAGAGCTGTCGCCGCACCAGCTTCCGGTCGCGCCGCGCCGACAGCCGCGACCAGAGCGCCCAGGGAAATTCGTCCACCGGCGGCACGCCGGTGAAGAACGCACTGGGATAGAGGCCGCTGGGCATCCGGAGAAATTTGCGCAGCTCCTGGTTGCGCACCGCAATCCGTGGCGCATTGACCGGGGGCGGGACAGCCCTGGACTCTCCCCGCCGGGGCTCCAGCAGGTGATCGGGGATCAGGCTGGCGACATAGCTTCCCGAGCCCACCGCCCCCAGGATGTACCCCTCCGCTACCAGCTGATCGAACGCGATCAGCACAGTGGAGCGGGAGACCCCGAGGTCCTGGGCCAGCCGCCTGGTCGAGGGCACCCGCATTCCGGCGGGCAGGCGCCCGGTGAGGATCGCCTCGCGGATGCCCCGATAGAGCTGGCGGTAGAGAGGCTCCGGCGCCGTCGAGTCGAGCGTGATCAACAGCTCGGAGACTTCGAGAAGACGGAGTTGGGGGGACACCATCACGACCTCAAGCTGAAATGCATGGCGTGGCTCACTGGCCCACAATTGGCTGGTACCGAAACTACATGATCGCGCTACTATCCTAGCCGGTACGGTCGAACCCGCACACCACTCCCTCTCGAAAGGCCGACACTCGTATGTCCCTGCTGCGTATCTCTTCCCTGCTCCTGCTCACCGCGGTCGGCACCGGCCGGCTCGGCGCACAGAGCACCACCCCCGCCGAGCTGCGGACGAAGTATCTGAGCAACATGAAGGCCGTCGAGGACAAAGTGGTCGGGCTCGCCGAAGCCTTTCCCGCTGACAAATATTCCTGGCGCCCCGCCCCGGGCGTGCGCTCGGTGTCCGAGGTGCTGATGCACATCGCCTCCGAGCACTACATCTATATGCCCGGCGAAATCGGGGACAAGCGTCCCGCCGACCTCGCGATGGGTGCCGGCGACGAAGCCTACACCAACCTGGAAAAAGTGACCGACAAGGCGGAGGTCATTCGACACCTGAAGGCATCGTTCGCATATCAGCGGCTGGTCCTCGCGCGTTCTGAGGGGACGCTCAAGTCCGGCAAAGCGATGGGCGGCAAGGCGGTCAACGGGACCGACCTGTTCAATGACATGATCTCCGACCAGCACGAGCACCTGGGTCAGCTGATTGCCTACGCCCGGATGAATGGCATCATGCCGCCGTGGAGCAAGAAGATGTGACGCACTTGAGTCCGGCCCGGTCGAGCCGTATATACATCTATATACGGCGTCATCCCTCTTCTCGATCGGGCCGCATTCATGGCGCACGACGTTTTCATCTCCTACTCGACCGACGACGCGAACGAGGCCAACGCGATCGTCAACGCGCTGGAGTCGAACGGCGCCCGCTGCTGGATCGCGGCGCGCGACATCAACCCGGGGGACATATGGGCCCAGGCCATCATGACCGCGATCTCAGGCAGCCGGATCGCGGTCGTGGTGTTTTCGGCCAGTGCCAACAGCTCCAAGGATGTGCTCAACGAAGTTGACGCCGCCATCCGGAAAGGGCTGATCGTCATCCCGTTCCGGATCGAAAAAGTCGCTCCAGACGGCGCGATGGAGTATCACCTCCGCACCCGGCACTGGCTCGATGCCATGACGCCGGACCTCGAGTCCGGCATCAAGCGGCTGGTGGGTGACGTCAAAGCCATTCTCGCCGGGGAGCCCCGTCCCCAAGAGCCCTACGTTCCGCACAAGAAGGAGCCGCGCCCGGATCCTTCGTCCGACAGCAAGACCGTCATCCGGATTCCCAAGCTGACCGTGTTCCTGGCCCGGTTCTGGGGTCGTCGCAAAAAGCAGATCATGATGGCAGGGGGAGTGGCCGTCGGCGCGCTGGTCGTCTGGCTGATGCTGTCCCGTAACACGCTGAGCGGGGTCAAGTTCACGGTGCCGCTGGCGGACGCGAAGGGTGGCTCCTTCCCGATCGTCGAGCGGAAGATGCGTTTCTTCGAAGGCGGCTTCGGACAGACCGAAGTGTCCCAGCGCAGCTACGCCACCAAGCTGGCGGCGGCCTCCACCCGCTACGTCAATGTCGAGCTGAGCCTGGATCACCCGCGTTCCGACCGGCCGGTCCCTCTGCCGATCACCTGCACCATCTACAAGCCGGATGGCGGCGTGTATGCCATTCCCACCCAGAACCTGCGAATTCCCGCCGATCAGGAGAACAGCACCTACGTCCTGGGCTGGGGCGCGAATGTTCCGGGGACCTGGCCCCCCGCGAAGTACCGGGTGGATTGCAGTTACGGGGGAACACTGATCGGACGGGATCGCTTCGAGGTAACCGGAGACGCGTCCCTCACCAAGGGGCCTCCGGACATGCCGTCGATCGGCGCCCACGTGGTGGCGATGAAATTCTTCGAATCGGGCGCCGGAGAGCTGCCCCCCGAAGCCCAACGGATCTTTGCGGATCGATTCGACGCCGGCGTCGTGCGACACATCAACGTGGAGCTCCTCACCAACCACGCATCCACCGGGCGCGACCTGAACGTCGCGATGTCCTGCACGTTCAACAAGCCCGATGGATCGGTCCTCTACGTCACTCAGAACAATTTCAAGGTGCCCGCCAGCTACGAGAACACCAGCTTTGCGACCGGCACCGGGTGGGAGGACGCCGGACACTGGCAGGCGGGCGTCTACCGGGTGTCCTGCGTCCATGAAGGCAAGACCATCGGGCGGGGCAGCTTCGAGGTGGTGGCCCGCTAGGCCGCCGGGTGATGGTGATGCCGGCGCTCCCGGCGCCGGGCTCGCCGCGCCATGCGCCGACCCTTCCGTTTCAGCCTGTTGCCCTTCCGCTCCAGCGTGCTGCCGGCCCGCGCGTGTCCGCTGCGCTCCAGCCGCGCTCCCTTCCGATCGAGCTCCCTTCCCGCCCGTTCCGCCCGCTCGGCCCTTGCGTGACCAGGCCGGCCGGCCTGGGCCGCGACCGGCGCCGCGCTCAAGGCCACCAGCGCGGCGGCAAGAATCGAAAACTTTCGGATCTTCAACATTATAGTCTCTGCGTTTGCGTCCGGATCATTCCGAACTGCATCCGCTGGGACGATAGCATGCTCCCGTTGTTAGAAACGTGACGCCCGTCACCGACCCGCTTGCCGGTCACGTCACCGGCGGCGAACGCTTGCCCAGCCAGGCGGCGCGAAGCCGAAGCTGGGCCGGCGTGGCATTGGGGTCAATGTCGAATCGAACCGGGAGGCCTTTCTCATCCTCGACCAGGTTGATCCCGAGCTTGGCGTAGTACTCCTTCACCGGGGGATGTTCGGAACCCTCGACATACCGCTTGAGAAAATCCCGGATCGGTGGCGAGGTGCGCTCCCCGATGATTGCAAAGAGCGAATCCTCGGGAAACGCGCGTTTCTTCCCATAGCTTTTGCTGAGGTCGCCGATCAGGTCGCGCAGGCCATGCTCCCCGTTGGAGAGCTCGAGCAGCCTGATATCCAGCAGCCCGGCCACCACCGCCCCCCGCATGTAAATGTTCCCGTATTGCCGCTGCCCCGAATCGCTGTAGGAAGTCAGGGCCAGCTCGGTGAGGGAGAACGTGGTGTCGAAGCCCAGGCGGTCGAACCGGATCTTCCCGACCACGCCGGCCAGATAGGCGTCCATCGGCTTGAGGCCCGATTCGAGCTGCATCTTGTGCGCCGCCCACTCGGTGGCGCCCTCGTAGAGCCACAGATGCTGCGAGGGAACCGGCGTCTCGAAGTTGAAGTGCTCGATGATCCCGGAATGCAGATTGAGCGGGGTCACCACGTGAAAGAACTCATGCGCCGCCATGTCGGTGACCTGGGCGCCTGTTTGCGGAGAATAGGCGTGATCCTGGAGCGAGTATTCCGAGCCGTAGGAGTGCTCCCAGGCGCCATCGTTGGAATCGGTGAAGTTGAACAGGAAGGTGTACCGGTCCACCGGCAGTTTGCCCAGGAAGCCGCCCGCTGCCTGGAGCATTCCTCGCATCGCGATCAGCAGCTGGGACGCCTTGATCGCGCCCGACTTCGAATGCACCAGGATCTGGACCGGCACGCCGGTCACCCTGGTCTCCGCGCGGGTTAGGGTCCCCGCCATGATCGGGGAATCCACCAGCTGGTCGAAATCGTCCGCGAGGTAGACACCAAGCTGCTGGCGGAGCGGCGTGCCCACAATCCACGAGGCGGGGCGCAACAACCGCACCGAAATCGGCGCCCCCTGCATGCCACGGGGGAATCCGAAAAGCGCCTGCCCATTGATCAGCGCATAATCGGCCCGAAGCGCGGAGCCGCACATCCGGTACACCGGGTGCTCGGTAACCGGTGTGTCGTAGGTTTCCCGGACGTCGTAGCGGATGCTGCGCACCCGCCCCGGCTCGGCGATCCGCCACTGGTTGGTATTGAGCCGACTGGTTCCCAGCTCCCGTCCCGCCCCATCGAACGCCTTGAACACCCGGACGAACCGGCCTATGTCCATCACCTCGTAGGTCCCCGGGGCGGTCGAGGCGAACTGAAAAATTCCGCTCGCGGCGGGGAGCGAATCCACCCGAAGGGTCACCCGGAACGTGGAATCGCCGCGGTGATTCAGGTCCACCGTGTAGCGAAGCGGCGGCGGCGTTGGGGCCGGAGCACCGGCCAGGGACAGGGCCAGGAGCAGATGCGCAAGCGGATGCATGAGAATAGGGGTCGAGGGTGGACCGGACTGCTCCAGCGGTGCCAGAAATCCTGACGGCGCGCGCCGGGGGAAGTTTCGTGTGCCCGAACCGGTCTCGGACGTCTGGTTAAGGATAGCAGGCCGGGCTGAAACTCATCTTGGAGGGAATCTCATGCGGGTCTTGACGATGTTGGCGGCCGTAGCGGTCGTGGCGGGTTGCAAATACAACAGCACCGGGAATCAGAGCAGCGACGCGACTCTCGCGTCTCTCTCTACCTCCGCGGGGGCCCTGACCCCGGCCTTTTCCTCCGGCGTGACCGCATACGCGATGACGGTTCCCAATACGACCACCCAGATCACCGTGACCGCAACAGCGTCGAATATCTATGCGACGCTCCGGGTCAAGAACGCCATCATCACCAGCGGCCAGGCCTCTCCAGCCATCGCGCTGGATCCGGGCGCCAACCTGGTGGACGTCTCGGTCGTCGCGGAAGACGGCACCATCCGGATCTACGACATCACGGTCACCCGTTCGTGAGCTCTGCGGGGACGAGGCCGGCCTGCGGCGCGCTCGCGCTCCTCTGCCTGGCCTCGTGCGGTGGCGGCG
>JBEPVJ010000031.1:0-10371 GCA_041691095.1 Gemmatimonadales bacterium | reverse complement strand
TGCCCGCGGCCTGCTCGGGGCTCATGTAACCGGGCGTACCCAGAGACAATCCGGTGCGGGTTAACTGCGTCTCGGAGGCGGTGCTCACCGCCTTCGCGATGCCGAAGTCGGCGACGATGGCGTGGCCCTGGGAAAAGAGAATGTTCTCGGGCTTGATGTCCCGGTGGAGAATGCCCTGGGCATGGGCATAGGCCAGTGCATCGGCTACCGCCGACGCGATTCCGAGCGCCTGGACCGGATCCATCGGCCCCTGGTCCAGGAGCCGCTGGCGCAGTGAGCCGCCGGTGATGTACGGCATCACGTAATAGAGAAAGGCGCCGGCCTCGCCGGAATCATGGAGCGGCAGGATGTGCGGATGGGTGAGCTGGGCAACGATCTGAATTTCCTTGAGGAACCGTTCCGCTCCGAGCGTCGCCGCGAGCTCGGGGCGCAGCACCTTCAAGGCGACGACGCGATGATGCTTCTGATCGAACGCGAGATAGACGGTGGCCATGCCACCCCGTCCCAGCAGATCGCGCAGCTCGTAGCGGTCCGGGAGCGCGGCGGCGAGGTCGGCGGGGATCTGGGGCACCGGGAAAATATACCTAGGCCGTGCCGGCCATTTGTCCCACCACCACCCCCGCGCTGATGCCTCCCGTCACATTCGCCATGGTGCGGAACATGTCGGGAATCACGTCCGCGCCGAGGAGGATCCCCACCGCGCCCGCCGGCACTCCCGCCGCCGCGAGGATCGGAACCATCACGACGATGCTGCCGCCGGGAACGCCGGGAATCGCGAAGGTCGTCACCACCGTGGTCACCAGCACCGTCACCAGCTGCGCGGGAGCAAGCGTCACCCCGAAGAGCCGCGCGGCGAACAGCACCGCCACCGTCTGGCCAACACCCGCGCCGACTCGCAGCATCGAGGCCGCCAGCGGCACCACGAACGCCACGATGGATTCGGGAACGCCGAGGGTCCGGGCCGATTCGATCATCGCCGGCAGGGTGGCCATGGTGGAGCGAGAGGAAAATGCCAGTGCCTGCGCCGGCGCCATCCCGCGCACCAGCTGTTTCAGTGGGACCCGGGCCAGGAGCACGGTGACTGGATACACGATCAGCGCCAGCGCGCCGAGCGTGAGCACGGCCGATACGACGACATACGACACCAGCGCCCCCGCGACACCGGCGCCCATCCTCGCGGCGAGGGGCGCCGCCAGCGCGAACACACCCAGCGGGGCCAGCCGGATCACCCAGCCGACCAGGATCATCATCGCCTCGCTCAAACCCGCAAAAAATCCGACCATGGGCGCACGTGTTGCGGCGGGCACCCGGGTCAGGGCGAATCCCAGCAACACGGTGAACACGAGCAGCGGCAGAAGCGAGCCATCGGCCGCCGCCTTGATCGGATTGGTGGGTACCAGGTCCACCAGCCACTGGGCGAGCCCAGGTGGAGCGACCGCCGGCAGCGCATTGCCGGAAGTGACGCTTTGCCGAAGCGACTCGGCCGCCACCGGGTCGATCTGCATCCGGGCGAATACCGGCAGGGAAATCGCCATCGCGAAAACGGCGACCGAGGTGGTGAGGCCGACGCCCAGCAGGAGGCTCCGCAAACCGAGACGGGTGAGCAGGCCGGCATCGCCGGTCGCAACGATGCCGGTGATCAGGATCGCGACTACCAGGGGCACGACGGTCATGCGAATGGCGTTGACGAATAGCGTGCCGACCGGCTCGACGTCCCGTGCCAGGGCCAGCAGCGCCGGCGAGCCGGATCGCACCGCCAGCAGCCCGAATATCAGACCGAGCGCCAATCCTGCGAGCACCATGAGCGCCGAGGCATAGGGCGCACGAGGTGCCGTCACTGGGACATGCCCCGCCCCGCCACCGGCCACTGCGCCACCACCCGCTCACCGCTGCACACCCAGTAGGAGTCGTAGAGGTTCACGGTGGGATCGCAGTGGCTCGCCACCATGAGAATCCGGTCACCGATCTTGATGCTCCGCGAAGGCGCCGTGAGGGTAAGGATGCCGTGCTCGTCGCCGGCCCAGCGGTAGGAGACTTCGCCGACGCCCCAGGGCTGCGGGGGCTCGTGGTCGGTGGCGGACGCCTTGTAACCCGCGTCCACGGTGATCTCTCCCGGTACCGGCTGGCTGATGGCGGTGGTCAGCACGAACAGCGCCGGCTCGAAGTCCTCGAAGATCGGCCCGTTGCGCCCACCGATCGCGCGGTACATCGCGTCCATGAACACGTAGGACCCGGCCTGGACTTCGGTGACCCCGTCCACGTCGCAGTCGATATCCCAGGTACCGGTGCCGCCCACTGAGAGCACCGGCACATCGAGCCCGGCCCGCTCGGCCAGCCGCCGGGTGGCCACCACCGGTTCCAGCGCGGCAAGATCGGCGCGGCGCCGGTCTGCATAACCCGGCATGTGCATGACATGGGAGGCGAAGGCCTGGAATCCTTCCAGCCGGAGCGACGGCTTGTGCGCGACGTGATTGGCCAGCGCGACCGCCGGCGGTCCGGTCTCGACACCCGAGCGGTTAGCTCCGCAATTGAGGTCCACCAGCACCCCCAGCCTCACATGGGCCGCCGCGGCCGCCGAGGCGAGCAGGTCCACATTCGCGGCATGGTCGGTAACGACCCGCAGGGCCGGATGAGTGCCGGCCAGCGCCACCAGCCGCCGGATCCGCAGCGGATCCACGATGCCGGTCGTGACGAGGATGTCAGTGATGCCCGCGCCGATCATCATCTCCGCCTCGCTCAGCTTGGCGACGCAGATGCCGGAAGCGCCGCGCTTGAGCTGGGCCGCCGCAATGGCGGGACTCTTGTGGGTCTTGGTGTGGGGCCGGAGCGAAACCCTGCGGCCCTGATAGTGCCGGGCCATGCGATCGAGGTTCCGCGTCATGGCGTTGAAATCGAGGATCAGCGCGGGAGTAGGCAGGTCCCACATGTCAGCGCGGCTCCTGAGCGGGACCGGTATCAGCCCGGGCCTCGCCATGGACGGGGAGTGTTCGTTTCGCGAACAGGCGCAAAAGATAGAGCAACGACGGAATCAGGATCAGCGCCCCGGCGGCCGTAATCCAGAGCAGTGCCTCGAGGGTGCCCGCGGGCGCCGCAGCGGCCCGAATGGTGATCATATCCGGCACCAGGTACGGATACATCGATGCCGCCCAACCCCAGAGCACCAGCGAGACCAGCGCGCTCGCCGCCGCGCGGGCCAATTTGAAGCGACGGGTCCAGAGGCACCAAACCGTGAGCGCCGCGGCGAGCGCACCGCCAGCCGGGAAGATAGGGTGGCTTCCGGTCAGCATCTCCGCGGCATCGTGGGACAACGCGACCGAGACTCCTCCCAGGGCGACCGACACGAGCGCCGAAACCAGCGCCCGGTTTCGGAACTCCTGGCGCAGCGACGGGTCCGAGGTGACCAGCGTCAGATAGATAGCGGCCAACGTCGCAAAGAGCGCCACCGTCAGGACTCCCACCGACATCGGAAACGGCGCCAGCCAGGGCCTGACGTACACCCCCAGATACTCTCCGCTGCCGATGCGTTCCGCCGCCCTGCCTACGGCGCCGGTCGACACCGCCGCCACTACCGCGCCAAGCAACAGCGGCGTGAGGGTGCTCGCGATCGCAAAGGTGCGTCCCCACACCCGGCGGGCGGTGATGCTCTGGGTCCCGGAGCTCCGGAAGACGAACGCGGCACCTCGACAAACGATTCCGACCAGCACCAGCGCCAGCGGAACGTGCAGCACGGTTCCGAAGGTAGCGAACACCGTTGGAAACGCGGTAAAACACATCACGACAGCGATCACCAGCCAGACGTGATTGGCCTCCCAGATCGGGCCGATAGCAGCGGCGATGAGGTCGCGCTGCCGGTCTCGATTGGGCCCGGCGGCGAGGAGATCCCATACTCCACCGCCGAAGTCGGCGCCGCCGGTGAGCACATAGGCATTGAGCACCACCAGCATCACGACCGCGGTCAGCTCCGGGAGGCCGATCATGCCGGCGCCGCGCCTTCGGTTTCCCGTACCATCGAGCGGATCACCGCGACGACGATCAGGCCCAGCCCGAAATAGAGTAGCGTAAAGGTGAGGAACGGCGCGGTTAGGCCGGGCATCGGGCTGACCGCCTCCGAGGTCCGCATCACTCCCTGCACGATCCACGGCTGGCGACCGACCTCCGTGACCGTCCACCCCGCCTCGGTGGCGATGACACCGAACGGCGCGACGATCACCAGCGCGCGAAGCAGCCCGCGCTGCGATGCGATGTCCCGCTTGCGGAGCGCGGTCCACCCGCCCCAGAGGCTGACCAGCGCCATCATGGATCCGAGGGCGACCATGAGCTGAAAGCCGGCGTGAACCGGCGCGACCGGTGGCCAGTCTCCCCGGGGAAAATCGAGCAGGCCCCGCACGGTGGCGTCGGGATGTTCGTATGCCAGCACCGACAGCAGTCTGGGAATTTCTATGGCGTAACGGGTTTCCGCCGCCGCCTCATCGGGCCAGCCGCCGATCCGTAGCGGGGCGCCCCGCTCGGTGTGGAATTGGCCCTCGAGCGCGGCGAGCTTGACCGGCTGGGTCCGGGCGACAACGTGCCCATTCAGATCTCCGGAGAGCGGCTCGAGGATGGCGGCGGGGGCACCCACCATCAGCGCCACCACCAGGGCCCGCCGATGCAGCCCGAGCCGCGCACCGCGCAGGATCAGCAGCGCATGAATGCCTGCCACGGCGAGGCCGATTGCCGCGTACGCCGCCAGCAGCATATGCACGACCTGGGCAAACGCCACCGGGCTCTCCATCCCGGCCAGCACGTTGACCCGAACGATGTGTCCCGCCTCGATCACGGCGCCGCCGGGCGCGTTCATCCAGGCATTCACCATCACCACGAACACCGCGGAGGCCGCGCCCGACATCGCCACGATGATACCGGCGGCCAGGTGAGCTCTCGCGGAGATCCGGTCCCAGGCGTACAGGTAGACACCCAGGAAAATTGCCTCGGTGAAGAAGGCGAGCGTCTCGAGAGAAAATGGAATGCCGACGACCGGCCCGGCGAGTTGCATGAAGCGGGGCCAGAGCAGCCCCAGTTCGAACGACAGCACCGTGCCCGACACCGCGCCGACCGCGAACAGCACGGCAACGCCCTTGGCCCACCGCTTGGCCAGTTCACGGTATTCCTGCTGCCCGGTTCGCCGCGCCATCCATTCCGCCAGCACCATCATTACCGGCAGCGCGATGCCGATCTCGGCGAACACGATGTGAAACCCCAGCGAGACCGCCATGTCGGCGCGGGCTGCGAAGAGATCGGTCATGCCTCTCCGAACGGATTCTTCCGGGCGCGCACCGGCGGCTCGGCACTCCCTTCGAGCAACCGTTGCAACTCCTCCTGGCTCATTTCCCAGGGATCCTTTTCATAGCCGGGCGCCGCCACGGTACGAGGGCGCGCGGTATTCTCCCCGACCGGGCTCAGCTCCCAGGTGCTGCTGGTGACCGGCCGAATTTCCCAGTCGCGCTTGTCGTCGTCGGTAAAACGCCGGAAGCTCATAGGTTTACCTTTCCCGCTCCATGGCGACCAAGACTTCTCGATTCGATCGCTCCCTCATCGAGGGACCCATTGGCGCGGCCGTCTGGAAGCTGGCCTGGCCGTCGGTGCTTCAAAATATGATCGGCGGCATGCAGGGCGTGGTGGATCATGCGCTGGTCGGTCACCTGGTGGGGTTTGCCGGCAATGCCGGTATCGGCGTGGCGTTCCAGATCTTTCTGGTGGTCATGGTCTTCATGGCCTCGATCTTCACCGGCATGGGCGTGCTCATCTCGCGCTACACCGGCGCCAACAACGAAGAGGCGGTCAACCGTACCGCGGTCCAGGCCTTCATCACCGCCGTGGTGCTCTGTCTCGGCTTCCTGGCGCCGGTGGGATATTTTCTCGCACCGCACCTGCTGGGCCTGGTCAACGCGGCGCCGGCAGTCCAGGCCCAGGCGCTGCCGTTCCTTCGGATCATGTTCGTGTTCGGCATCGGGATGATGCTCTTCTTCATGCTGGGCGGTGCCCTGCGATCGGCGGGAGACGCTCGCACTCCGCTCAAATTGGGCGTGGGGCTCACCGCGCTCAACATCGCGCTCAATATCATCCTGATCCGCGGCCTGGGACCGATTCCGGCGTTCGGCACCAAGGGTGCCGCGATGGGTACCGTCATCGCCAGCTCGCTGGTGAGCCTCTACGCGCTGGTCAAGCTGTTCAGCGGACACTGGGTCATCAACTTCCGCGGCCAGAGCTGGACCCCCGACTGGGCGATTATCAAGTCGCTGTTCAAGTTCGGACTTCCGACCGGGCTCCAGGGCGTGGCCATGAACATCGCCGGCGTGATGCTGCTTCGTTTTCTGGGCTCGGTCGCGCAGAGCGCCGAGGCGCAGGCGGCGTACGCGGTTGGATACACCGAGCTGTTCTCGCTGGTAACATGGACCTCGGTGGGGCTCATGGGTGCCACCGCGGCGCTGGCCGGGCAGAATCTCGGCGCCGGCCATCCGGAGCGGAGTGTTATCGCGGTCCGCACCGCTGCGCAGTACGGCGTCGCCATCGCGACGGTGGTCGGGCTGCTCTTCCTCTTCCTGCCCCACGCGCTCTTCGGCTTCTTCGGCCTGAATCAGCCCGAGGTGCTTCGGCTCGGCGTGCAACTCCTGGCGTATCTCAGCGTGTCGGGACTCTTCATCACGGTGGCGCTCACCTACACCGGCGGGCTGCAGGGAACCGGCGACACCAAGAGCCCGCTCTATATCTCTCTGGTGTCCCAGTTCCTGATTCCCATCGGCCTGCTCACGATCCTGAAGAATATCCGGCCCCTGGTCCCGTCGGACGTGTGGCTAGCCATCGTGATCGGTCATGCCACCCGGTGCACGCTCAGCGTCGGGCGCTTCCGCCAGGGCAAGTGGCGGCGCATCGCGGTGCCGGTTGAGCCAGCGGGTTAGGAACGCGGCGTCGAGAACGCGGCGTCGAATGCCTGGGCCGCGGGCGGGAAATCCAGCTTCCGTATGAATGCCCCCGCCTCCGCGGCGCCGTGCTCCCGGTCCATCTGCGGGTCTTCCCATTCCACCGACAGCGGACCCTGGTACCCAGCCCGGTTCAGCTCACGAATCGTCGCCTCGAAATCGACCCGGCCATGGCCCGGGGTGCGAAAATCCCAGGCCCGGCCCGCCGCGCCGAACTCGGTGTGCCCGCCGAACACCCCGGCTTCGGTGGGCGTGGGGCTCCACCAGACATCCTTCATGTGGGTATGGAAGATCCGAGCGCCGAACTCCCGGATGAACGCCAGATAGTCCACGCCCTGGTAGGCAAAGTGGGAGGGGTCGAAGTTGAAGCCGAAGTGTTTGTGGCCCCGCACCGCGGCGAGCGCCCGTCGCGCCGAGGCAATATCGAAAGCGATCTCTGCCGGGTGCACTTCCAGCGCAAAGGACACATCCACCTTGGCGAAAGCGTTGAGAATCGGGCGGAAGCGCGCTCCGAAATCCGCGAATCCCGTCGCGATCTCGCCGGGAAGATTGGGCGGAAAGGAATAGATCCGGCTCCAGATGGAGGAGCCACTGAACCCGGTGACCACCGGACGCCCGGTGCGGGCGTGCTGTTTCTTGACCGCGGCCGGTGCGGCGTTGAAAAACTTTCGGGCCGCCCGCGCGGTATCCATCATCTCCTGTGCCGCGCGGCGGCGAACGCCCTCCGGGTCACCGTCGCCCCAGACATGCACGGGGAGGATAGCGCGATGGCGCGCATCGATCCGGTCGCAGACCGCCTGCCCCACCAGGTGGTTGCTGAGCGCGAAACAGAGCAGCCCGTGGTCCTTGAGAAGGGCCCACTTCTCCCGGACGTAACCCCGCTCGTTCAGGGCGCGCTGCACGTCGAAGAAATCGCCGGTGCAGGACAGCTCGAGCCCGTCGTAGCCCCAGGCGCTTGCCTTGGGAGCCAGCGTCTCGATGGGCATATCCGCCCACTGGCCGGTAAACAACGTCATCGGTCGCATGGATTCCTGGAGCTCGGGTCCGGCTGTTCTCGGCGTCCTGGCGTCTCCGCCCGGTTCACTTCACTTGCCGCATCGGCACGGCACAGCGCTCCCTGGCGCTGATCATCGCCGCTTCCATCACCCGCTGGGTTTCGTACGCGTCGGCAAAATCCGGCAGCGGCAGCTCGGGGCGGCGGCGGCCCAGCACTTTGAGAACGTCGGCCGCCATGTTGACGAACGTATGCTCATAGCCCAGCAGGTGAGCCTCGGGCCACCAGTTGGCCACATAGGGATGCTCCCCGGCGCTGCTCGCCATGATCCGCCGCCAACCCTGGGTTCCTTTGGGAAGGGTCGCGTCGAAGTACCAGAGGACATTCATGTCTTCGAACGAAAATTTCACGCTGCCGCGCTCACCGTTCAGCTCGATGGTATTGTCGTTGAGGTGACCGGTGGCGACGCGGGAGCACTCGAAGCTCGCTACGGCGCCGCCCGACATCGTCGCCAGGAAGAGCGTCGTATCGTCCACGGTGCTCCGTCCGGTGCGCCGGGTTCCGGGAATCTTCCGCCGCGCAATGAAAGTGCGCGCCACCGCGCCATCGACCGATACCACTTCCTGCCCCGATAGAAATCGCGCCAGATCGATGCTGTGAGCGTTGAGATCTCCATGGGCACCCGAGCCGGCCTGTCCCTTCTGAAATCGCCAGAGCAGCGGAGTATCCTTGCCACCCCAGCTCTGCAGATAGTGGGCCCGGATGTGGTGGATCTGTCCCAGCGCACCGTCACGGATCAATCCCCACGCGAGCCCGATGGCCGGACACCGCCGGTAGTTGAACCACACGAAGGTCTTCCCCTTCGCGCCGCGCGCGGCATCCCGCATCGCGCGCGCATCGACCAGCGTGCCGGCGAGCGGCTTTTCACACGCAACGTGCTTCCCCGCCTCGAGCATCGCGATAGCCTGCTCCGCGTGCATGTGATTGGGCGTGGCCACGTCTACCAGTTGGATTTCGGGATCGTGAGCCAGCAGTCGCCAGTCGGTGGTGTAGCGCTCAAAGCCCCAGCGCAGCGCGAAGGGCGCCAGCGTGGCCGGGTCCCGGGCGCTGATTGCCACCAGACGCGGAGCCAGCGGCAGGTCGAAGAATTTGGCGACCTGGCCCCATGCGTTGCTGTGGGCCCGGCCCATGAACTGCTGGCCGATGAGGCCGATTCCAAGCGATGATGGCATGTCGGAAGGAAGCTATCCTCCGCCGGGCGGGCGGGGTAGACTTGGGCAGCCGACGACGAAAGGAAACCGACCCATGTCAGTCACGGTAACACGACGCGAATTTCTCGCCGGCGCCGCCATTGCCGCCACCGGCACTCTCACCCTGCCGATGCTGGTCGATGCGGAGGACACTCCGCCCTTCAAGATCTCCCTGGCGCAGTGGTCCTTTCACAAGGCGCTGAAGAGCGGCCAGCTCGATCATCTGGACTTTGCCAGAGTGGCCCGCACCGAATTCGACATCGATGCGGTCGAGTACGTCAACACCTTCTTCAAGGACAAGGCCACCGACTCGGCCTACCTGGCCGAGATGAATCGCCGGGCCAAGGACCAGAACGTCTTCCAGCATCTGATCATGATCGACGTCGAAGGCCGCTTGGGAGACCCGGATGCCACACTTCGAGCGCAGGCCGTGGAGAATCACAGGAAATGGGTGGACGCCGCCCGCACCCTGGGCTGCATCACCATTCGGGTCAATCTCGAGAGCGAGGGCACCCCGGCCGAGCAGCAGAAGCTCTGCGCCGACGGGCTCCGCCGACTCACCGAGTATGGCGCCTCCCAGAGCATCAACGTCATTGTGGAGAATCACGGCGACCTCTCCTCCCACGGCGACTGGCTGGCCGGCGTGATGAAGCTGGTCGATCATCCCCGCTGCGGGACCCTCCCGGATTTCGGCAATTTCACCGACTACGATCGCTACCGCGGTGTCGAGGAGATGATGCCGTACGCCAAGGCGGTCAGCGCCAAGACCTACGACTTCGACGAGCAGGGAAACGAGACCACCATCGACTACCGGCGCATGATGCGCATCGTCACGACGGCCGGATTTCATTCCTGGATGGGCATCGAATTCGAGGGAGACCGGCTGAGCGAGCGCGAAGGCGTGGCCCGAACCAAAGCGCTGCTCGAGCGGATTGCCCAGGAGATGCAGGCTGACCGGTGAAGCGGTCTCCCACTACACTCGCAGCACCAGCCGGATCGGGATGCCGCCGTTGCTCGACTCCCACCCCGGGGTAAACGCCACCCCCATCTCCCGCTCCGGCATCGGACCTGCCACCAGAATTCCCACGGTCCAGCCGCCCCAGCGTTCGCGCAACAGGGCTCCGAGTTTCGCATAGAGATCGCGCAGGTCGCCGGCGCGTCCCACCCTGAC
>JBEPVJ010000030.1:0-10433 GCA_041691095.1 Gemmatimonadales bacterium | reverse complement strand
GCACTACGATGCCGGCATCACCTACATCACTTCGGGCGCGGTGGGCGCCGATTGGGACATTCGCCAACGTGTGGGAGGCCAGCGCTGGCCCATCCCCGATGTTTCCGAAGATCTGCGCGAGGTGATGACCCAGAATCCCTATCTCAGAATTTTCTCCGCCAACGGGTATTTCGACTTCGCCACGCCGTTCTTTGAAACCGAATACACTCTTCAGCATATGGGCCTCGACCCGGTGCTCGAGAAGAACATCAGCTACGGATTCTACGAATCGGGCCACATGATCTACCTGCACACTCCCGCCCTGGTTCAGCTCAAGAAGGACCTCGGGTCGTTCTACGACCAGGGCCAGCCCAAGCCATGAGAGTCCTGGTCATCGATGTGGGCGGCACCCACCTGAAGGTGCTCGCGACCGGGCACAAGACGCGCGTGGAGCTTCCGTCCGGACCGAAGCTTACCGCGGCAAAGATGGTGTCCGCCGTGAAGGCGGCGGTGGAGGGATGGCAGTACGACGCGGTGTCGATCGGTTATCCGGGGCCGGTCGTGCATGGCCGCCCTATCGTGGAGCCACAACATCTCGGATCTGGCTGGGTCGGCTTCGATTACAAGAAAGCATTCGGAAAGCCGGTGAGAATCGTCAACGATGCCGCCATGCAGGCGCTGGGCAGTTACGAGGGCGGGCGCATGCTCTTTCTGGGGCTCGGCACCGGCCTTGGCTCGGCGCTGATCGTGGACAACGTGCTGGAGCCGATGGAGCTGGCGCATCTGCCCTATCGAAAGGGGCGCAGCTACGAGGAATACGTCGGACTGGCGGGGCTGGAGCGCCTCGGCAAGAAAAAATGGCGCCAGCACGTACATACTGTGACCCGGCTGCTGCGCGCCGCGCTCCAGGCGGACTATGTCGTGCTGGGTGGCGGCAATGCCAAGCTGCTGGGCAAGCTGCCACCCGGCGCGCGCCTGGGCGACAACGCCAACGCCATCCTCGGCGGATATCGCCTCTGGGCGAAGCAGTACACCGGGCTCGCGCAGCGCCGCTTCGCCCATTGAGCGGCCTTCCTGACGGTCCCGACGCGTTCGGAGCGCCGGGCATTGCCCCCCGCTGGACCTCCAGCGCCAAGGAAGGCCTCGGCACGGCGTATCACACCAGCTGCCGGGTCTGGTTTACCCTCGCCTATGGCATCGTCAACGAGATCTACTATCCCACCGTGGACGAGCCTAACACCCGCGATTGCCAGTTCCTGGTCACCGACGGGGAGACCTTCTGTCATGAGGAAAAACGGGACCTCGACCATCTCATCGAGTATCCCGAACGGGACTGCCCCTTCTACCGGATCACCAACTCGGAGCGGGGCGGCCGCTATCGTGTCGTCAAGCAGATCCTGGCCGACCCCCATCGGTCGGTCGTGCTGATGCACACCGCGCTGGAGATCTTTGACGAGTCGCTACGCGGCAAGCTGCGGCTCTTCGTCCTGCTGGCGCCGCATCTGGCGCGCGAGGGAGCGGAGAATACCGCGTGGTGCTCGGAGGTGGGCGGGAACAGCCTGCTGCACGCATCGCACCGGGATGTCCACCTGGTGATGGGATCGAGCGCGGGATTTTCGCGGCGGTCGGTCGGTTACGTCGGCGCGAGCGACGGGTGGCAGGATCTGAAGCAGCACCTCAGGATGGATTGGGAATTTCGCTCGGCGCCCAGAGGCAACGTCGCGCTCACCGGAGAGATCGTCCCCCACGGGAGCGATCCGTTCACGATCGGGATCGCGTTCGGGAGGAGCGCCCAGAGCACCGTGGCCAAGCTGCTCCAGTCGCTTGCCGAGCCCTTCGACCTGCATCGCCAGGCATACGTGCAGCAGTGGCGGCGGACCGGGGTGAACCCCCGGTACGACTTCAGCGGCCACACCGGCGATGCCGGCCACATGTACCGGCTCAGCCGCTGCGTCCTGCTAGCCCACGAAGACAAATCGTTCCAGGGGGCGCTGGTCGCCTCGATGAGCATCCCCTGGGGGGAAACCCGCGGCGACAACGACATGGGCGGCTACCACCTGGTCTGGACCCGCGACCTGGTCCAGAGCGCCACCGCCCTGCTGGCCAGCGGCCTGACCGGGACACCCCGGCGCGCGCTGATCTGGCTGGCCGCCATTCAGCGGGTGGACGGCGGGTTTCCCCAGAACAGCTGGATCAATGGTGACGCCTACTGGCCCGGCGTGCAGCTCGACGAGATCGCGGCGCCGATCATCCTGGCGTGGCGTTTTCTTCGGGAGGGCGCCTCGCTCGGGCTGTTCGATCCGCGGGTTATGGTGTTCCATGCCGCGGCGTATCTCGTCCGGCACGGCCCGGTGACCGGCCAGGACCGCTGGGAGGAGAATTCCGGGTACTCCCCCTCGACCCTCGCCACGGTCATCGCGGGGCTGGTGTGCGCCGCCGAATTCGCCCGGCAGTATGCTGATCCCGCGACGGCGTCATTTCTTCTGGAATACGCCGACTGGCTGGCCGCGCACATCGAGGAATGGACCGTCACCACCCGGGGCGAGCTGGTCCCGGGAATTCCCCGGCACTACATCCGGATCAATCCCGCCGATCGCGACGCCCCCGATCCCCACGCCGACCCCGACAGCACGATGCTGGCCGTCGCCAATGGCGGGGGGGTGCATCCGGCCCGCAATGTGGTCGGCGGAGACTTTCTCCACCTGGTGCGGCTGGGGATCCGTGGGGCGGACGATCCGCTGGTGCGCGGCTCGGTCGCGGTCATCGACCGCATGCTCAAGGTGGACCTGCCGCAGGGGCCCTGCTGGCGGCGCTACAACCACGACGGCTACGGCCAGCAGGACGACGGCACCGCCTTCGACGGCCGCGGCGTGGGCCGGGCGTGGCCGATCCTCGCCGGTGAGCGCGGCCACTACGAGCTCGCCGCCGGCCGAAGCCCGCTGCCGTTCATCTCGATGATGGAGCAGTTCGCCAATGAAGGCGGCATGATCACCGAGCAGCTCTGGGACGCCGATGACCTTCCCGACAAGCTGTTGTGGCGCGGCCGGCCCTCCGGCGCCGCGATCCCGCACTGCTGGTCGCACGCCGAGTATATCTCCCTGGTCCGGAGCGCGCACGACGGCGTATGCTTCGATCGGGTCGAGCCCGCGTTTCAACGCTACGTCGCCAATCCGATAGCCAGCCGTCATGAAATCTGGACCTTTCGGCATCCGATCCGGCGGATGCCCCACGCCAGGATTCTTCGGATCGTGATCGGGTCCGCAGCCGGTGTGGTCTGGTCGACGGACGGGTGGGTCACCACCAATCGCATGGAGACGGTGCATCTCGAGGCGCTCAATGTCTGGTCGGCCGACCTGCCCACCGAGCAGTGCCGCCCAGGCTCGATCGTCGAGTTCACCGTGTTCTGGACCGAGGCGCAGAGCTGGGAGGGCAAGAATTTTTCAATTACTGTCGGAGGCGAGGCGCCATGAGAACGTATGTGGTGGTCACGGGTGCCATCTTTGGCGTGCTCACCCTCGCGCATGTCTGGCGCATCGTGGAAGAGGGGTCGTCGATTCTATCCAATCCCTGGTGGATCGGCATCACCGTACTGGCCGCGGCGCTCTGTCTCTGGTCGGTGACTCTCTTCCGGCGCTCGCGAACGCAGTGACCTGACGCGCCCCGGGGTCACACCGGGGTCACGGGCGGTAGGTAGCGTGGGTCATGTGCATCAGCCCGCTCGTTCGTCTTGCGCTGCTATCGAGCGCTTTCTGCGCCGGCCTCAATCAGACTCTCGCTGCCCAGGGTGCCTCCAAGCCTCGTCTCCTCTGTTGGAAGGCCGCCCAGGGAGCGTCCTGTCACGCCGTCCTGCTCACGAATTTTGGGGCCTATGCCTCGATCGGAAGCCGGCTTGTTGGCGCGGTCGATCCCTTCACCGGGGCATTCAGCGAGCAGCGCCGGGTGGCTTTCAGCAGACGCTTTACCGGCGACTTGGGGTTGCTCTTCGACCTGGGCAGGCGTGATGCCGTCGGGATATCGGTGCTCGGGTCGGCGGAAATTTCTGGATTCGGGGGAGGCTTCGAGCTGGCAGGGTTTGCCCGCTACCGCCGGTGGCTCGAGGGCAGCCGGAGCCTGGACCTGGCGCTGGGTATGCCGGTCGTCTTGAGGAGTGCAGACGCGCTCCGCGCTCCCTATGGCCTCGTCAAGCTCAACCTCAACGGCCGGCTCGGTATCGCACTCAGGCCCGAGGTGCACCGCGCCTGCGAGTCGACCAACGGGTTGCAGAAGAAATCGCGCTTTTATCTGTCGGCCGGGGTCGAGCTCGGGGAAAAACCGGGACTAGTCCTCTCGGCGCTTGGTGGCACGCTTCTGGGCCTCGTCGCCATCATCCTGCTCCACTTCTCCGACTGAGCCGTCCCCACCGCTAGACCATCCATCCCATATCGATTACCGTCCGGGGACGCTCTGGAAGGAACTGTGATGGGAGCAGTAATTGCGGCGGCTGCCATGGCCGCGGACCGGCGGCTCGTGGAACGACTGCGGAGCCGGCGCGCCATCTCGGCCGAGCAGGCCCAGCCGGTCGATGCCGCGCCGGGTTTGGAGCGCCGCCGCCTGGCGAGGCTCGTTGCCCGGGGCATCATCGTGGAGGCCGCTGCCGGCACCTATTACCTGATTGAAGCGGCCTGGACTCGTCATTTGGAAACGGGCCGCCGCCAGCTCGCAGTGGTGCTGCTCCTTGCGATGGTCATCACCGGCGTGGTGTTCCTGATGCGGGGTCGCTGACCGCGCCGATGGGCTCAGCATGATATCCCGCCGGAACCTGGTGAAGAGTCTGGCCGCGGCTGCCGTCGGCGGCGCGGCCACCGGTCTGTACACCTGGCGGATCGAGCCGGAATGGCTCGAGGTGGTTCATCGGGATCTGCCGGTCCGGGACCTTCCGGTCGCGCTGGAGGGCGCGACGCTGCTGCATCTCAGCGATCTGCACATCGGCCCCCGGGTGGAGGACGACTACATAACCCGGACCTTCGCGACCGCCCGCGCCCTCCGTCCCGATTTCGTCGCGATGACGGGAGACTGGATCACCTACCGCGGCCCCGCGCAATACGATCAGCTCGCCCGACTCGTGGAGAAGTTTCCCCTTGGCCGCCTGGGCACTCTGGGGATCCTTGGCAATCACGACTACGGTTTCGGCTGGCACATGGCCGAAGTGGGCGATCGGGTCTCCCAGGTCGCCGGCAATGCCGGGGTCCGGATGCTGCGGAATGAGACCGTGAGTCTCGACGGACTGCAGTTCCTCGGCTTCGACGATATCTGGGGGCCCAATTTCTTCCCCGCGGCGGTGAACAAGGAACTGCCCGGCGCCAAGATCGCCCTCTGCCACAATCCCGACTCGGCAGACCGGCCGATCTGGGACAGTTTCCAGGGCTGGATTCTCGCCGGACATACCCATGGCGGGCAGTGCCGGCCACCGTTCCTTCCTCCGCCGATCTTACCGGTGCAGAACAAGCGCTATACCTCGGGCGCCATCGTGGTCGACGCAATGAAGACGCTCTATATCAGCCGCGGCGTCGGCTACAATATCAGAGTGAGGTTCAACGCGCGTCCCGAGCTCACCCTCTTTCGCCTCCGCCGAGATCGGCTGGTCGTGGCGTGAGCGATTCGGCATCGGCCCCGGCACGGCGGCCCAAGCCCTCCTGGCCGCTCTACCTTGCCGCCGCGCTCTCGTTCGTTCCAGTCCTGGGCTTCTTCCTGGGCTCTATCGCGGTGACCTGGGGTCTGGTGTCGAGCCGGCCGGGTGCGCGCCGGGCGGTGGTCATCGCCGGCGCCGGTGCGCTCCTCAACATCGTCGGGATCTTCGTGATCGGCGCCCTGGCCAACCGGCGGCCCGAGGTTCGGGAGGCGGGCATCCTGCGGATCCGTGAGAATCTCGGCGCAATCGTGGTAGCGCTGGAAGAGCAGCATGCACTGACACATCACTACCCGCGCTCTCTCGCGGCAATGAATCAGGCTCGCGGCGTGCTCCACCTCCTCCCGATCATGGAGACCGGCCCTGGCCTCTTCCAGCTTCGCTTCACCAGAAATTTTCAGTACATCCTGGCGGCGGATGGGCTGAGCTATGACCTCTTTTCCGTCGGGCCCGACGACAAGCCGGGGACCAACGACGACATCCGTCCCCTTATGCCCGATTCCCTGGTCGGCAAGTCCGGACTTCGCGCTCAGTAAGGCGCCGGGATTTCTCAACGGCGCTGGCGAGCGCGGCGGGGCTCTTCAGGCTGGCGCTTCCGCGATTCGGGGCCGAGGTGGAGGGTTACGGCGTCTCGCTAATGTCCAACGTCATGGTACCGATGCGCGACGGCGTGCCCCTCGGAAGAGCCGGGCCGAGATCGCCGCCATGTCGGCGGGCTCGCGAGTTGGCGCCAACGTGGTATATATGGACCTGACGCGTCCGTCCCACGACATCCTTCCCCTGATCCCGAGCCGCGGTTAGCAGTATTCACTCACAGTGCGAGTTCCTATGCCTATTCGCTCCCGCATCGCCCTGCTCGCCCTGGTACTTTCCCTCGCTCCGATATTCGCCGAAGCTCAGCGCCCGCTCAAGGTCTATATCTCCGCCGACATGGAAGGCGTCGCGGGCGTGGTCACCGCTGATCAGTTGAGCCCCACCGGGTTCGAGTACGATCGATTCCGCGGATTCATGACCGCCGAGGTGCTCGCCGCGATCCAGGGCGCCCGCGACGCCGGTGCCACCACCATCGTCGTGAGCGATTCCCATGGCAACGGCGAGAATCTCCTGATCGAGCTCTTCCCCGACGACGTGCGGGTGGTCCGTTCCTGGCCCCGGCCGCTGATGATGATGGAGGGGATCGACTCGAGCTTCTCCGCGGCGGTGTTCATCGGGTACCACGCCTCCACCAACAGCCTGACCGGTGTGCGGGCCCACACCATGTCCAGCGCCACGCTGACCGACGTGGAGCTGAACGGCGTGGTGGTGCCGGAGTCGGGCTTCAACGCCGCGATCGCGGGCTACTTCGGAGTACCGGTCGTAGCGATTTCAGGAGACGAGTCGGCGGTCGGCGAGGCCCAGCGGCTGCTGGGCAGCCTCGAGGGGGCGGTGGTGAAGCGGTCCATCAGCTTTCACTCGGCTGAGACCATGACGCCGGCGGCCTCACAGGCGCTGATCCGCGAGAAGGTCAAGGCCGGCGTCCTGCGCCGCGCCGAGCTCAAGCCGTACGTGCTGACGGCGCCGGTTCGCCTCGACATCGGGTTCAAGAACTATCGGCAGGCCGAGATGCTGGGGTATCTGTCCATCGTGGAGCGGACGACGTCCCACAGCATTCGGTTCACAGGAAAGAACATCCTCGAGGCCTCCCGGTTCATGGAGTTCATCGAGCAGTACGAGAGCACACTCACTCCCTAGGTCCGCGCGATGCGGTCCAGCAGTTCCGCGGCGCGGGCCAGCAGCGCCAGCTCGGCGGGCTCGAGCGAGGCGAGGTCCGAGGCGAGCGCCGCGATCCGGCGGCGGCGGCCCTCCTGCAGCAGGCGGGCTCCTTTCGGGGTGGTCTTGATCCAGATGACCCGGCGGTCCCGCTCGTCCCGGGTCCGCTGGAGTAGTCCTTCCCGCTCCATTCCGGCCAGCATGCGGGTTATGGTCGGCCCGCTCACCTGTTCGGCTTCGGCCAGGCGGCCGATCGTCACCGGCCCGCCGAATACCACTACCGACAGTGCCGACATCCGTGCCGCGGTGAGACCGCTGGCCTCATCCTGGCGGCGCAGCCTCCGCAGCAGGTGGATGGCGGCGGAATGGATCCGGTCGGCCACCTGCGGCGGGGCGGGACGGTGGGGGGCCGCCGGGACGGGGGTGCGTCTGGGCACCGGGGATTGACTCCAAATAATTAGCTATGCTAAGTTGTTGCTTAGCCAAGCTAAGTGTACCCGCAGTTCACCAGCGCGGTCAAGGAGCCGAGCCATGACGCAGCCAGCCGATCTCTCCGATGCCACCGTGGGGCAGCTTCTGATTCCGGTATCCGACCTCGAAAGGGGCACCGCGTACTACCGGGATATCCTGGGCCTCAAGTTCCTCTTCTCGGCGCCGCCCCAGATGAGCTTCTTCCAGGCGGGGGGCACCCGGCTGCTGGTGGGAGTGCCGGAGGGAGGGCAGGGGGCCCAGCGGGGCTCGATGATCTACTTCAAGGTGGCCGACATCCACGCGGTCTATGCCACGCTCGATTCCCGCGGGGTCAAGTTCTTCGCGGCGCCACACCTGGTCCACAAAACGCCCACCTACGAGCTCTATCTCACCGAGTTCCGGGATCCCGACGGCAATCAGCTCGCGCTGATGGGCGAAATACACAACCTGGCCTAGAGAAGGGTCGGTGGCCGAGATCGAACGTGGCCGCGGGCGGCATTGACAAAACAGGACGATTGTCCTCTTTTACCTGATGCCTCGCGCCCTGGGTCCGATACCCGTCGCAGCACTCCTGCTCGCTCCCCAGTCCGGTGCCGCACCACCCGCCGCGGCACCGCTTCCGATCGTCGAGCTGCGCCAGTACACCCTCCATCCCGGGAAGGTTGGCGCCTTCGTCGAATTCTTCGAGCGACTCTTCGTCGAGCCGCAGGAAGCTGTCGGTCTGGCGGTCCTCGGCGAGTTTCGCGATCTTGACCGCCCCGACCATTTCGTCTGGATCAGGGGCTTCCACGACATGGAGTCCCGCGGCGCCGGGCTGGCCGCGTTCTATGGCGGCCCGGTGTGGAGGGAGCATAGGGATTCTGCCAACGGCATGATGATCGACAGCGACAACGTGCTGCTCCTGCATACCGCTGCTCCGATGTCGGGGTTTGCGGCGGCGGCACATCCCCGCCCGCCGGTCGGGACTGCCTCCCCGGCTCGGGGCTTGGTCGTCGCCAACATCTATTATTTCGCGGCGGCGCCCGACCCTGATTTCATCCGCTTCTTCGAGCGCACGGTGCTGCCCGCTCTCCACGACGCCGGCATTCCGGTGCTGGCATACTTCATTACGGAAAAGTCTCCCAACAATTTTCCCAGGC
This sequence comes from Gemmatimonadales bacterium, assembly GCA_041691095.1. Taxonomy (GTDB): domain Bacteria; phylum Gemmatimonadota; class Gemmatimonadetes; order Gemmatimonadales; family GWC2-71-9; genus JABFSM01. Next base: position 1,430 of record JBEPVJ010000030.1, on the reverse strand, counting down.
TTCCGGTGCGCGAGAACGAGCACGTCTTCGTCTGGTTTTCCCGCTTTGCCGATCAGGCCGGGTATGCGCACGCCCTGGCCTCACTCGCGGGATCGCCCACGTGGAGCACCCGCGTGGAGCCGAGCCTGCTGGGACGGCTCATCGCCCCTCCCGAAGTGCTTCGCCTCGAGCCGGGCCCACGGTCCCAACTCCATGACTAAGCCCATAGGGGTCCACGATTTCGATTTTTTGATGGGCCGCTGGCGGGTTCAGCATCGGCGGCTCGCCCGGCGGCTGGCTGGCTGCACCGACTGGATCGAGTTTTCCGGGACGACGATCGCCCAGAAGATCCTTGGTGGCCTTGGGAACATGGACGACAATCAGCTGAGCTTTCCCGAGGGCGCCTTTACCGCGGTGACGCTGCGCACCTTCGACCCGCATCAGAATCGCTGGGCCATCTATTGGTTCGATTCCCGGAGGCCCGGAGTGCTGGACCCGCCGGTCGTCGGGAGTTTTCAGGATGGGGTCGGCGCATTCTACGCCGATGACACCTTCGCAGGAAAAGCGATTCGGATGCGGTTCATCTGGTCCCGGATCACCCCGGCATCGTGCAGCTGGGAACAGGCGTTCTCGGCCGATGCCGGTCTGACATGGGAAACCAACTGGACGATGGAGTTTACCCGGGACGAATAACCGACGCCGCCAGACTGCTTAGCAGTTGCTTCAAAGTGGTCCGGAGGGCGCGGCTCCCTTGTTCGGCCTTGGCCATCGCCATCGCACCGGAATAGGCGGCGATGATCAGCGTGGCCACTTTCTCCGGGTCGATCTTGTGCAGCCTCCCTGCGGCGACATCGGCCCTGAGCTTCCCCGCGAGCGCCTGCCGCCACTCGGTGAAGACCCGCTGGATCTCCCGGCGGAAGTCCGGATCCACTGTCGCGAGCTCGAGCGTCAAATTGCTGAGCGGGCAGCCGTCCACCGCTCCGCGGCGGTCGATCCCGGCCTGGATCCCCGCAAACACTCGCCGCACCCCGGCGAGCGCCGTGGGCGCGGCCAGCACCGGATCGATCCAGGTCTCCCGCACCTCGGCCCTGACCCGGTCGCGAATCACCGCGAGCGCGAGCGACTTCTTACTCCGAAAATGGTGGTATAGGGCGCCGCCCGTCACCCCCGCTTCCGCCATGATGGCGTGCATTGATGACGCATGGTAGCCGCCCTGCTGGAAGCGGGCGGCGGCGACCTCCACGACCCGGCGTCGCATGGCCTCGGGATCGTTGGTGCGTGAGCGTCCGCGTCGGGGTCGAACCGCCATGCAGGGTCTCGATGAGAGTCGGGGTGAAAGTAGCGAGTCACTCCCCCCCGATGCGAGTTGGCGAACTTCGGCACCTTGATTCACCGCTGCTATTCGCGGGCCGCGGACACGGGCGACTACCCGTTCGGCTCGCCGAGTCTTC
>JBEPVJ010000029.1:0-10445 GCA_041691095.1 Gemmatimonadales bacterium | reverse complement strand
TCGATGCACATCACGATGGCCGTGCCGCCCATCCCCAGCGCGGAGGTGGCGGTGGTGTCCACCGAAACCTGGAGCAGTGAGGCAGGGACGTAGAACTTGTCGCGGGGAACCGGATGGCTCTGTCCGTCCGCCCCACGCTCGGTCACCTGGGTCTCGATGGGGAGGTCGAGGTCCCGGGCCAGTGCGGTCGAGGTCCCGATGGCGATTACTCGCCCACCCGCCTCGAGAAAGGCCTTGAGCTGGGGTATGGTCTTCTCGATGGTAACCCGCCCGGTGATGTTCTTGAATTCGGCCGGGAGGTCTTCAGCCGGCGTCACCCTGAAGCTTCGGAATGGATTCGGGTCCGGTGTCGGCCCGGGGATGGCGCCATCGACGAATACCAGCGCATCGAACTGGGCCTTGAGGTTGCCCGCATCGAGCCGCTGCGGATATACCACCTCGAATGGGAATTCGAACTGCTCGAACATCCAGCGGGTCCATCCCGAAGGCATCGATCCGCCGTACTGATCCCAGAGTCCGACCCGCACCGGCTGCACGGGAGTCGATCCTCCCGGTCCGGCGTTCACCGCCGTGGCGGTCAGGCCTTTTTCATCGGCCAGCTTTCTGAGAATCGCAGTCGAGACAGCGCTCGATGCCACATACCAGCTGCCGGTGGGCCAAGTGGCGCCGCCGACGGTCAGCGACTGGCGCAGTACCCGCACCGGCTGCTTGGCCGCCAATAGCCGATTCACAGCCAGAAACCCATCGTTGATGCGACGGTCGATGACGTAGGCGCGTCCGTTGCCGAGGGTCGCCACGACCGGCGGCCTGGTCAGCTCGTCGTCGATCTTCACGAACGGCCCATCGAACCCTTCGAGGATTCGATCGAACTTGACCCCCATCTGCAGCGCGAGAGTGTAGCCGGCGTTGTCATACGGGGGCCGAGGAGGCCCGCCGGGATAGAGCAGGTCATCGGGATAGTCCTGCGGCTCGAACATGTCGAGCACATGGGGACGGAACGGCTGCGCCGATTTCACCACGTAGGACCCCACCGGATAGGACTTGCCCGCGACCGTGAACGGGGCCGTCGCACGCATCACCTCGACTCCCGACCTGATCAGCGCATTGACGAACTTCGTGGCGGTGAGAAAATCGGCCTGGTCGGCGGGCATGATGTACCCGCGGGGATCTCGATCATTGGGGCGACGCAGCATCTCGAAGTAGCGGCCCGCTACCCGGACACCCTCATCGAAATCGGGGTTGGCGTTCCGAGCGGGGCCGCCCTTCGCCGCTTCGGTCTTGACCGCGTCGATTTTCCGAGCGGTGGTGGTCCAGCTGTCCGTATTGCCTCGCGCGATCGAGTTACGCCCCATCACATAGATGTTGTAGAGAAATGTCTCCCGATATCGTGAGGCGAGATCGAGGATGGCCCGGTTCGCGGTGATCGAATAGTCGATCGATTGGCGGAAGTGCCACCTCTGCGGAGCGATCGGGTAGGGCAGGTCGCTGTTGGATAGCTGACGGTCGGGAATGAAGGGAATTTCCATCGGGGTCGGGTTGCCGATGGTTTCGGTGAGGATGCCGACGATGTTGTGGAAGTATGCCGTGGTCCTGAGCCCGCCGTTGAACCAGGTCTGGAAGGTGGCGCCGTTCCGCTCTACCACGCCCGGCTTCCCTTCCGCGGAAAACCGCGAGTGCATCGCCGAGCCGACCAGCGAAAGCTCGTCGATGACGAGCGGATCGAAGAAATAGTTGTGGGGGTCCCGGAACGGCGGCGCGAACATCACGGTGCCGGCCGGCCCGGCCTGGTGGTGATTGTACATGATCTGGGGATACCACTCCCGGTACATGATGCGGCTCTCGTTCCGGGATTCCGGCATCGCCGTCATGTAGTAGTCGCGATTGTCGTCGTGCCCGACGTACTTCTGGTAGAGGCGGGGCAGGTCGTTCATGGTGCGCTGGGTCGAATCGGCTCGACGCATGTACCAGTTGGCCACCAGTTCCATGCCGTCGGGATTGGCATGCACCACGAGTTGAATGACGTCGTCCAGGATGCGCACGGTCTCGGGATCGTTCTGGCTGGCCATCTGCCAGACGTGCTCGATGAGCTGGTGGGAGCCGAGCACTTCAGTGGCATGCAGACCGCCATCGATCCACACCACCGCCTTGCCTTCCCTGGCCAGGGCGTGCGCCTGATCATCGGTCAGGCCTTCCGCTCTGGCCAGGCGCCCGGCGATGTCCTTATAGCGGTCCAGCTTGGCGAAGTTTGCGGGAGAGGTGATGATCATCATGTACTGCTCGCGACCCTCCGCCGTCTTCCCGATGGACACCATGCGCAGCCGGTCCGACTCGGCATCGAGCTTCTTCCAGTAGTCGCTGAGCTGGGTGTAATTGGCGAGGTGATAGTCGTCGCCGATGCTCCAGCCAAACTGTTCCTTGGGAGTGGTGATGTGACCCTGGGCCACCAGGCCAGGAACAACGACGAGCGCACTGATCAGCGCGAAGGCGGCGGGCGGGGCGCGACGGATGGCGGTCACGGCCATGGATTGTCCTGAGATGTAGGGGGCTATGGGCTGTGTGGAACGGGCCCGCTGGAAAGGTACGCCCGGGTCAGGTGATCTGTCAGGGACCGGGGAACACCGTCGGTACCCGACCGGCGAGCTCGAGCAGCTCCTTGGCGGCTGAGGCGTAAGGCAGCAGCGCCGTCAGGCTCCCCTTGGCCAGCCGGATCTTGCCGGTCATGAGCGCCATCACCGGGGAGCCGCCTTCGACCAGCACGTGCCGCCATGCCGCCGGCTCTCCCTGAAATACATAGGCTGCCTGGAAGACGGCGGCGTCAGGGTCCGCGGTGCCCGCCGAGCGACAGGCTCCGTGCCACAAATCCAGCAGCACGGCCCGCCGGACGGCGGGGTCGGGATCAGCCAGCACCAGCGCGACGGCACCTTCCCATTTGGCCGCCGCGGTCTGGTAGGCAGCGCTGGCGTTGAGCTCGGCGGCCCACGCTTCGGCCCATTGCTGTGAGAAGGCTTCGAGTGCCACGCACCGCTCCGGTTCAGGTACACACAGCGCGCCGAGTCCGCGGAGGGACCCGGCGCGCCGGAAAACTACAATGATGCTGGGAGCGATGGGCTCCCGGAGGGAGTGGATCTACTGGCTTCGACGGAGGCTCATGCTCCCGTTGACGGTGTTAAGACTGAGGGTACGCCCGCCCTGGCCGATAGTCCCGCTCATTCGGCGCGGGCCCCACTTGCCGCGGATGGTCAGCGGGAAGTCGGTGTTCATGGAGCCATTGACGGTAGAGGCGTCCACCTCCATGCTGGCGCTGGCCGGAAGATCGATGGTGATGCCACCGTTTACGGTTTCGAACTCTGCTTCGCCGGTCCAGTCGGTGCGCCCGACCCGGGCATCGATGGAGCCGTTGACGGTCGTGGCGCTGGCGAAGGAGGTGGTCTCCACGGTGAGGTCGCCGTTGACGGTATGGACCTCGGCCTCCGCGGTGAGCCCCCGCGCGACGATCCCCCCATTGACGGTGCGGCCGATGAATTTCACGCCGGCGGGCACCCGGACGGTCCAGGCCACCTGCACGTCGTTGTTGCGGGTATTGTTCCGGCCCTTGCCGCCCTCACGGCATTCATTCTCTTCGTTGGAGCGCGCGTTGGGGTAGACCGCGCAGATGGTCACTCCGTCGGGATGCTCCACGACCTCGATGTGGACGCTCTCGGGGTCGCTCCGGCGCGCCCGCTTCACGGCCACGACCTCGACCTCCCGGCCACCGGTGCCCGAGGCGTCGATCGCACCGTTGACCCCGATGATCTCGATGGTTTTGCCCGAGGCGAGAGCCTTCCTCCACTGAAAGTCGTCGGCACGAACCGGTTTGGCGGGGCCGCCGGACAGGGCGGTCAGGGCGAGCAGGGCGGAAATCAGCATGAGAGTCTCTTCCTTGGCTGGAAAGCGCGTTCCAAATCGGTATCGATGATACGGGGCCGGCGGCCCGGGAGATTCACCTGTGCTCCATCTGACACGTTCGGGGGATCCGGCGTTGGAATTATCTTTCCCCCCTGTCCGACCTCCAGGAGCCCGACCCTCATGACCTCACCCGCGTCCACCGCGGTGCGTGCGCCGACCGGAACGACCCTCTCCTGCAAAGGCTGGCACCAGGAGGCTGCCCTCCGGATGCTGATGAATAACCTCGATCCTGCCGTGGCGGAGCGGCCGGAGGACCTGGTCGTCTACGGCGGTACCGGCAAAGCGGCGCGCAACTGGGCGTGCTACGAGAAAATCGTGGAAACCCTCCGGCGTCTGGACAACGACGAGACCCTGCTGATTCAGAGTGGCAAGCCGGTGGGGGTGTTCCGCACCCACGACGAGGCTCCCCGAGTCCTGATCGCCAACGCGAACCTGGTGCCCCGGTGGGCCAACTGGGACGAATTCCGCCGGCTCGAGGCCATGGGACTCACGATGTACGGCCAGATGACCGCCGGGTCGTGGATCTACATCGGCACCCAGGGAATCCTGCAGGGAACTTACGAGACTTTTGCGGAGTGCGCCCGGACCCATTTCGGCGGGAGCCTGGCCGGTCGCCTGCTGGTTACCGGCGGGCTGGGCGGGATGGGCGGGGCGCAACCGCTTGCCGCCACGATGAACGGCGGAGTGATGCTGGGGGTTGACGTCGATCCGGCCCGGGTGGCCCGGCGGGTTGAGAGCGGTTACTGCGACCGCATGACTACCGACCTCGACGAAGCGCTCCGGCTTGCCCTGGCCGCGCGCAGCACCCGCACTCCGCTCTCGGTCGGACTGGTGGGCAACATCGCCGAGGTGCTGCCCGAGCTGCTCCGGCGCGGAGTTCCGGTCGACCTCGTCACCGACCAGACGTCGGCCCATGATCTCCGGATCGGGTACATCCCCGCGGGATATTCGCTGGAAGCGGCCTCCGAGCTGCGTGAGCGCGACCCTGCCGGATACGAAGCCGCGGTCCTCGATTCGATGGTGGCTCATGTCGACGCGATGCTCGACTTCAAGAAGGCCGGCGCCGTGGTGTTCGACTACGGAAACAATCTGCGGGGACAGGTGGCCGACCGGCGGGGAATGGCCAGGGCGTTCGACATTCCGGGATTCGTGCCCGAGTACATCAGGCCGCTGTTCTGTCGCGGTGCCGGTCCATTCCGGTGGGCCGCGCTCTCGGGCGATCCGGCGGACATTGCCGTCACCGACGATATGGTGCTGGAAACGTTCCCCGCCAACGAGCCCCTCGCGCGCTGGATTCACCAAGCCCGTACCAAGGTGCATTTCCAGGGGTTGCCGGCAAGGATCTGCTGGCTGGAATACGGCGAGCGCGCCGAGCTTGGGCTTCGGTTCAACTGGCTGGTCAAAAAGGGCAAAGTGAAGGCGCCGATCGTCATTGGGCGAGACCACCTCGATACCGGCTCGGTTGCCTCACCGAACCGGGAGACCGAGGGCATGCAGGACGGCAGCGACGCGATCGCCGACTGGCCATTGCTCAATGCGCTGCTCAATACTGCCTGCGGGGCGAGCTGGGTATCTATCCATCACGGTGGCGGCGTGGGCATCGGCTACTCGATTCACGCCGGCATGGTGGCCGTGGCCGACGGGACTGAGAGCGCTGACCGGCGGCTCAAGCGGGTGCTGACCGCCGATCCCGGCACCGGGGTGATGCGTCATGCCGACGCGGGTTATGAGCTCGCCATCGAGACGGCTCGTGAGCGGGGGGTGGATCTGCCGATGGTAAACGGCCCGGGCGGGCCGTGATGCCGCGTCCTCTCCTACTGCCGGGGTCGACATGCCGGTCCTGAGAAACATCGGCTCCCTGGCCCGCTGTCCCGCGACCGGGCCGGCGGGGGACGCCGGGGTCATTGAGCGCGCCGCTCTCGTCTGGGAAGGTGCCACCATCCGCTGGGCCGGGCCGGAAGCGGAGCTTCCCGCGGAATTCTCCGGCTGGCCTTTCGAGGATGCCGCGGGGCGCCTGGTCATTCCGGGCCTGGTCGACTGTCACACCCACCTCGCCTTTGCCGGCTGGCGTTCCGACGAATTTGCGCTGCGAATTAAAGGCGCCACCTATCTCGAGATCGCGGCCGCGGGTGGAGGGATCGCCTCGACGGTGGCAAAGACCCGCGCCGCGAGCACAGAATATCTCTACGCGCGCTGCGTTACTCACCTGGCGGAGATGGCCAGCCTCGGCGTCACGACCGTCGAAGCCAAGAGCGGATACGGGCTCAGTGTCGAGCACGAGCTCCGGCTGCTCGGCATCTACAAGGATCTTGGCACTGGACCGCAGCGCATAGTCGCCACTCTCCTCGCCGCGCACGTGGTGCCCCCGGAATATCGGGACCGCCGCATCGAGTATGTGGATCTGATCGAGCAGGAGATGATTCCGCGGGTAGCGCGCGAAGGACTGGCGCGGTTCTGTGATGTATTCGTGGAGGAATCGGCGTTTTCAGTCGAGGAGGCCCGGCGGATTTTTCTGGCGGGCAAGCGCCACGGCCTGACGCCCAAGCTGCACGCCGATCAGCTCACCTCGTGCGGGGGCGCCGAGCTCGCGGCGGAGATGGGGGCGGCGTCGGCCGATCACCTGGAACGGGTCTCGGAGGCCGGCATCCGCGCTATGGCATCGGCCGGCGTCGTGGCCGTGAGCCTGCCCTTCGCGTCGCTGTACCTCGGCATGGTCCCGCTTCCGGCTCGCCGACTCCTGAGCGCGGGGGTACCGGTGGCTGTCGCGACCGACTTCAACCCGGGCTCAGCGCCGAGCTATCACCTGCCCGTGGCCATGACGCTGGCCTGCACGATGCAGCGGATGACGCCCGCCGAGGTCTTGCGGGGCGCGACGGTGGTGGCGGCGCAGGCGCTCAAGCTGGATTGGGAAATCGGCTCGATCGAGCCGGGAAAATCGGCGGACTTTGCGGTGATCGACTCGGATTCCGTGGACCACTGGCTCTATCACCTGCGTCCCAACGCCTGCTTGCGAACGGTGGCGCGGGGACGGGACATCTGGCGCGTGGGCTAACTCAGGAAAATTTCTTCTCCACGATCGCCATGATCTTCGCTTCCTCCGCCTCTGCTGCTTTTTCCAGCTTTGCGCCCTCGGTCATGATGTTCGCGATAGCGTCTTTGTTCTTGATTCCGGTCGCATTGGTCCGGACGTTGAGCCACGCCCCCCGGATCGCTGCCCGCGCGCAGAACGCGCCGACACCTCCGTCGGATGCCGACGCCGGATTGCCCTGATCGGCCATGGCCTCGAGTAGTGGAATTGCCTCCCATGCGGCGCGCATGGTCTGCCAGGGAACTTCCAGCGCGCCGATGTTGGCCGCCTCCAGGGCCGCCGCGCGGGCCGATTGATCGGCGGGGGAATCCTTGGGCATGGCGAGAGCATCCATCACCCGGCCGAAGGCGCGGGTATCCTCGTCTACCAGGCGCAGCAGCTTTTCCTTGATGCGCTGGCCTTCCTCCGCCCAGCGGGAAAATTCCTCCCAGCGCGCGTCCCAACCCCGTTTGTGGGCAGAAAGATTGGCCACCATCGTGCCCAGGGCGGCACCTAAGGCCCCGATCGCGGCGGCCACCGACCCGCCACCGGGAGCCACCGATTCCGACGCCGTCTCCTCGATGAATTCCCGAAGCGACAGCTCGGCAAGACGGTCGGCGCCGGGCTTGCGCAGCCGGTACTCGATGATCCGCTCCTCGGGGATGAAGCTGGTCATGTCCTCGAGGCCCATCGAGGCGACGGCGATGCGAATCAGCTCTCCGTCCGACACTCCGGTGGAGCGCTGCTGCTTTCGGAGAAAGTGCCTACCCGCGTCGAGCATCGCGGACAACGGAATCAGCCCCACCACTTCCGAGCCGGTTACCCGAAGGCCACGCGCCTCGGCGGCGCGGCAGACCTCATCGAAGGCCGCGTGCAGCGGGGTGACCTCGATGTCGGTCAGGTTCATCGACACCTGGGCCAGGCCGTACTCTTCGATGAACCATCCGATGGCCTTGACCGCCTTGAGGGTGCCGGGGATAACGAGCGGCTGGCCCGCCGCATCCTTGACCACCTTGCCGGTCAGCGGATCGCCTTCGCGCCGGGGGCGCCCGCTCTCCCGGACGTCAAAGGCCACTGCGTTGGCGCGGCGGGTCGAGGTTGTGTTCAGGTTGACATTGAATGCCACGAGGAAGTCCCGCGCACCGATGACCGTGGCTCCGGCCCTGGTGTTGAATGCCGGGGGTCCGAAGTCCGGATTCCAGGCTGGGTCGGCCATCTTCGCCGCAAAGTTCTCGTATTCTCCGGCCCGGATTACGGCGAGGTTCTTCCGCGCCGGATTGGGCTGGGCCGCCTCGTAGAGGTACACCGGGATGCCGAGTTCCCGACCGACCCGCTCGCCCAGACGCCGGGCATACTCGGCGGTCTCTTCCATGGTGATGCCGGAGATTGGCACCAGTGGACAGACGTCGGTGGCCCCCATGCGGGGATGTGCCCCGCTGTGGTAGCGCATGTCGATGAGCTCGGCGGCGGCGGCAATGGCCCGGAACGCCGCCTCGACGACGGCCTCGGGGTTACCGGCAAAGGTCACCACCGTCCGGTTGGTGGCCTTGCCAGGATCGACGTGGAGGAGGGTCGCCCCTTCAACCGACTCGATGCGGGCGGTAATTTGACGAACGACGTCGAGGTCCCGTCCCGCACTGAAATTCGGTACACACTCGATCAACGCGGACATGAGCGATCGCAGGTAAGGGTTTGGGGCACTAATCTACCTGAGGACCACGCAATGCCGACACCGCACGCTCCCACAGGGATCGATCGCCGTGCATTCATGGGTCTCTGCTCGGCCGCCGGTCTCGGCGCCGGACGCCTCCCGACCGCGCTCTGGAAGACCGCCGTGCCCGGAGTGGCCGAACCGGGTGCCCAGGCCCAGCAGGCTCCCGGCAAGATCACCCGGGAGATGCTGGTCGCTGCTGAGACGGTAGCGGGGCTCGAATTCACCGATGCCAAACGGGACATGATGCTGGACGGCCTGAACCAGGCCCTCACTTCCTATGCCGCCATCCGGAAGGTGGAGCTGTCCAATTCCGTGTTGCCGGCGATTCGTTTCGACCCGCTGATCGGGGGAATCAAGTCGCTGCCCCGAATGTCCAGACGACCCGCCGAGCGCCCCGCGACGCGGGGGCCAGTACCGGCCAGGCCGGCGACCGAGGCCGGCCTGGCCTTCGCCACTGTGGCGGAGCTTGGGGCGCTGCTCCGGGCCGGGAAGACCAGTTCGATGGAGCTCACCCGGCTCTCGCTGGAGCGATTCAAACGGTTCGACGGTGAGCTCCTGAGCGTGATCACGCTGATGGAGGACCGCGCGCTGGAGCAGGCCCGCAAGGCCGATCTCGAGATCAAGCACGGCAAGATTCGCGGGCCACTCCACGGTATTCCCTGGGGAGGCAAGGATCTGCTCGCGGTGCCGGGTTATCCCACGACCTGGGGCTCACCGATCTTCAAGGACCAAATGCTGTCCGCGCCAGCCACCGTGGTGGAGCGGCTCGATGCCGCCGGCGCGGTGCTGGTGGCCAAGCTCTCGCTCGGAGAATTTGCCCAGGGAGACGTCTGGTTCGGCGGCACTACCAAGAATCCCTGGAAAACCGACCAGGGCTCCAGCGGCTCGTCGGCCGGGCCAGCGTCCGCAACGGCGGCGGGTTGCGTTGCCTTTGCAATCGGAAGCGAGACCCTGGGCTCGATCGTCTCCCCGTCCACCCGCTGCGGCGTCACCGGGCTACGTCCCACCTTCGGCCGAGTCAGTCGCTATGGGGCGATGGCGCTGTCGTGGACGATGGACAAGCTGGGGCCACTTTGCCGGAGCGCCACCGACTGTGGCCTGGTGCTGGGCGCGATCCACGGCCCGGACGGCAAGGACCCAACCGTCTACGACCGTCCGTTTGCCTGGACGCCATCGCGAGGCCTCACCGGCCTGCGGGTCGGCTACCTGACGAGCGCCTTCGACGCCGATCACCCCACGAAGGTCTTCGACGCCAAGGCGTTGGATGTCCTCCGCAATCTGGGTGCGGAGCTCATGCCGGTCGAACTTCCCGACGATCTGCCGATCGGCGCCCTCCGGATCATTCTCACCGCGGAGGCCGCCGCCGCATTCGACGACCTGACCCGGAGCGGCAAGGACGACCAGATGGTGCAGCAGACCCGGAATGCGTGGCCCAACACCTTCCGCACCTCGCGTTTTATTTCGGCGGTCGACTATATCCAGGCCAACCGGGTCCGCACGCTGCTGATGCAGAAGATGGACCAGGTCATGGAGCCGGTAGACGTCTTCGTCACGCCTTCCTTCAGCGGAAATGTACTGACGGCCACCAACCTCACCGGCCATCCGGCGCTGGTGATGCCCAATGGCTTCAATCCCGACGGCACCCCGGTCTCGATCTCGTTCATCGGACGATTGTTCGGTGAAGCGGATCTCCTGTCGGTGGGAGAGGCGTATCAGGCG
>JBEPVJ010000028.1:0-10638 GCA_041691095.1 Gemmatimonadales bacterium | reverse complement strand
CTCTACCTCTCTCCCTCCGTCTGTACAACTCGAATATCTCCGTTCCGTACCGGGTTTGGAACGGGTAGAGATGACTCGGCCTGGCTATGCCATTGAGTACGACTATTTCCCTCCGACGCAGCTGGAATCGACGCTCAAAGTACGGGGGACCGATGGATTGTACTTTGCTGGTCAGATCAACGGCACCACTGGCTACGAAGAGGCTGCGGGACAAGGAGTTGTTGCTGGGTTGAATGCTGCGGCGGCGGCCTTGGGCCGAGGTCCAGTATCATTTCGCCGGGACGAAGCATTTCTAGGCGTTTTGGTGGATGATCTGGTTACCAGGGGAGTGGACGAGCCCTACCGGCTGTTCACCTCGCGAGCGGAATTCCGTTTGATCCTCCGCCAGGACAACGCACTTCGGCGCCTCTTCCCCGTTGCCAATAGGCTCGGCCTATTGGCCACGGAGGAGGTCCGCTTGGCTCAAGCAAAGTTAGAAGCGGAGGAACGAATGATGTCGGTGGCGGTCGACACGCAAATCACGCCCGCCATGGCTAATCCGTTGCTCGAACTAGCAGGGTCCACTTCCATTGGGCAGCCGGTCCGATTGACGGAACTGGCCCGACGTCCCGGGGTAGAGCTGTGGCAACTGCTGCAAGCCACCGGTCACTCACCGGTTGACGGTGCTGAGGAATGGGCATCCATAGAGCTCCGGTACGGCGGCTACATAGACAGGGAGCGTGAATTAGCCAGCAAGATGCTCGAAATGGAAGAGTTCCAATTGCCGGCTGAGCTCCAATTCGCGACGCTGGAGAGCCTTTCCTACGAGGCTCGAGAGAAGCTCACTCGTCTCCGACCGACAAGCCTCGGCCAGGCCGGGCGCATTCCTGGTGTGTCACCTAGCGACTTACAGAACCTCGTCATGGAAGTGCTGAAGTCCCGTAGGTAAGGCGTGATGTTTCACGTGAAATCCCGCCGTGCCGCCCGCCGTCATTCCATGAGTCAATACCGTCCCCTGTTTTCACGTGCGAATGCACCAGTTTCACGTGAAACAGCCTAGCAGAACACGATATATGCGCGTATATTCGGAAAGTACGGTGCAGCATATGATGACTAATCAACCGTTATCTCCATATACAACATAGAGTTACACAATGTCCACAGCCCGCATTGTCGCTATTGCCAACCAAAAAGGCGGGGTAGGGAAGACTACAACTGCAGTGAATCTCGCCGCGTCCCTGGCTATAGCCGAGCGGCGGACGCTCCTTATCGATGCCGATCCGCAGGGGAATGCCACGAGTGGAGTTGGTGTAGCGAAGGATCCGACGAGGCCTTCCCTCTACGATCTCCTCGTGGACCGATTGCCGATCGAAGAAATCATCCAGCGTGATGCAGAGCTTCCCTTTCTTTCGATCCTCCCCGCAACCCAGGATCTCGTCGGAGCCGAGCTGGAGCTAGTTAACGTCGACAAGCGTGAAGCGAGAATGCGTGAGGCGTTGCGACCCGCACTGGGATCCTACGACTACATCATCATCGATTGTCCGCCATCGCTCGGCCTCATCACCCTCAATGTCCTTTCAGCGGCGCACGGGGTGATCGTCCCTATTCAGTGCGAATACTACGCGCTCGAGGGTATCTCCCAGCTGCTCAACACCATTCGGTTGGTGCAGCAGAACTTCAATCCCGATCTAGCGCTCGACGGAGTTCTGCTCACCATGTACGACTCACGGCTCAATCTCTGTCGCCAGGTCGCGAAGGATGCCAAGGAATATTTCGGTGTGAAAGTCTTCAAGACGGTGATTCCCAGGAATGTGCGGCTTGCCGAAGCGCCCAGTTTCGGAAAGCCGATCTTGATGTACGACGTTCAATCAGTGGGGGCCAAGAGTTATCTGTCGGTGGCACAGGAACTGCTTCGCCGCGTCGAGTCCCCCGATGCCGCCACCACTTTTGATCTGCCCAGCGGTACTGCTCGCTCATCGGGGGAGGTGCACACATGACGGAGACTAAACGGATGGGGCGGGGCCTCGAGGCGCTTCTCGGTCCGATAACCCGCGAAGATGTCCAAGCAGGTGGCGGGCTCCGAGAGATCGCAGTCGCGTCGATCGGACCCAACCCTTATCAACCCAGGCGGGATTTCGACGAACACCAGCTCAAGGAACTGGCGGATTCGATCGCGGCCTCCGGGCTGCTGCAGCCGGTCGTGGTACGCTCGAGGCCGGAAGGTCGCTACGAGCTGATTGCCGGGGAACGCCGCTATCGCGCCATTCAGCGACTGGGCTGGCAGAAGGTTCCAGCGGTTGTGAAAGACGTCGACGATCGCGCCCTGCTGACCCTCGCCTTGATCGAGAACCTTCAGCGAGACGATTTATCGGCAATCGACGCGGCGTTGGGGTACCAACGGCTGATGCAAGACTTTTCGATGCCACAGCAGGAAGTCGCGAGGCTGGTCGGGAAGGACCGCTCGACGGTAAGTAATACGCTGAGGCTTTTGCGTCTTCCCGAGGATGTGCAGGACCTTCTGCAGCATAAGAAGATTTCAGAGGGTCATGCCCGGGCCCTCCTGGCGCTCCCCGACCTAAAGGAGATGAGCCGGCTCGGGAAGGAATGCGCCACTGCCGACTGGTCGGTACGCGACCTCGAGGCACGTGTGAGAGGCGAGCGCGTTGGGGAAGTTCCCGCGGCGCGCCGGACGATCCGACGACCCAAAGCCGAGATCAGAAATCCGAGTGCCGATGTTCGGCGTGTCGAAGACACCCTTCGCAAACGGTTACAAACCGATGTTCGGGTCACCGCACGGCGCCGGGGCCGGGGCGCGATAACGATTCACTACTACTCGAACGAGGATCTGGCGAGACTGCTCGAGCTCGTGCTGGGGGAGCCCTTCGGAGGATGAGCGGCTGGCGCCGCAGCGTTTCCATCATCGTCCAACGGGATGGAGCGCTCCAGTCGAGTACCTACCGCATCCCGGTCTGGGCTCTGCGAGGAGCCCTCATTCTGGGAGTGGCGATCACCGTTTTGCTGGTACTCGGTGTCGCCTTCTACGCCCCCATCGCCCGGCAGGCCGGTCGAGTACCCCGACTTGAGCGGGAAGTCGATCGACTGCGCACTGATAATCTTCGAGTCCGGGACCTCGCCGCCGCGATGGATAGCGTGGAAATGAACTACGAGCGACTCCGTCAGATGGTGGGAGCCGACATCGTTCCCGACCCGGTAATGCTTGGGAGCTCGCTCCTGGTTGCCCCTGCTCTCTTCGCTGCAGGCCCGGATTCTGGTGCAGTTTACGAGATTGGCTCCTCCACGCCGCGCCATTGGCCCCTGGATGAACGAGGCTATGTCACGCGGGGACAGGCGCTTGCAGATACAACCCAGGACGAGCACCCTGGCATCGATATCGCAGTGCCGACAGGGAGTCTCGTCCGGGCTTCTGGGGGCGGGATCGTTCTCCAAACTGGCGAACACGAGCAATACGGTCGCTTCGTTTTAATCGAGCACCCCGATGGATACCAGTCGATGTACGGCCACCTGTCTCGCGTCATCGCAATTCAGGGTACGAGGGTAAACGCCGGCGAGGTAATCGCTCGGAGCGGAAACACGGGGCGTTCATCAGCGCCGCACCTACACTTCGAGATCCGGCTGAACGGCGTCTCGATCGATCCCGGTACCATGGTGAAGGAGGAACATTGATGGGGATTTTTTCGGCACCTTCAACGGCCACTGCTCCACCGATCGAACGCCGTCGCCTGAACGGCTCCCAGGGAGGGCTTTCGATCGTCGCAAAGGACTTAACCATCGCCGGCGACTTGCAAGCGGAAGGGGTGATTCGGATCGAAGGGCGGGTCGTTGGGAACGTGCACGCCGCGGAACAAGTACTGATTTCCGATGGAGGCATTGTCGAGGGCGACGTGATCACTCGTGAAGCAGTAGTGGCCGGGCGGGTGCACGGGTGCATCCACGCTGAGGAACGGGTCGAGCTGCAGGCTACGGCCGTCGTCCATGGCGACATTGCTACGCGGCGGCTTCTGATTCAGGAGGGCGGCCTGGTGAACGGGGGAGTAAAAATGGAGACGCTGACCACGCATGAATAGAATACCTCTCCTCTGCTGCATTTTTGCCCTCGTTGCCTGCGGCCGTAAGCCTAGTGCGACGGGGGCTTTTCGCGTCGGCCTCATCACACCGGGCTCCATCGCGGACGCCGCGTGGAACTCGGGCGCGTTTGCTGGCCTCAATACGATTCGGGACTCGCTCCATGCCGAGGTGAGTCACGTCGAGGCACGAACTCCGGGCGAGCAGCAGGAAGCACTCCGTGCCTACGCCGAACAGGGCTACAACCTGGTCTTCGGTCATGGTTTTGAATTTCAGGGCCCGGCAGAAAGAATTGGCGCGGAATACCCCAAGACCGTATTCGTGGTTACGTCGGGAGAACGAGTCTCGGCGTCAGGCAACGTAGTGCCGATGATTTTCGGAATCGAAGAGGGGACTTTCCTGGCGGGGATGGTCGCAGGAGGGATGACCAAATCGAACAAGATCGGCTTCATCGGCGGAATCGAGCTCCCGCCTATCAAGCGCGGTTACGAAGGATGGCTCAGCGGGGCCAAACGCGTCAACCCGCAGATAGACAGCCGAGTTGCCTACCTCAACACGTTCGATGATGTGGCGGCAGGGCGCGAAGCCACGCTGGCGATGATCCGGGTTGGCGTCGATATGATGCATCACAATGCGGACCAAGCTGCATTGGGTCTGTTTCAAGCGATCAAGGAGAGCCCGAGTGCGTACGCCTTCGGGGCCAACGCCGATCAGAGTGCGCTGGCGCCGGAGCGAATCCTTGGCTCCGTCGTTATCGACCTTCCTCGCGCATTCCTGGCCATCGCCAGGCAGGTGAAGGATGGGAGTTTTACTCCCAAGGTCGAGGTGTTCGGGCTGGCCGGTGGGGTGCTGCGATATGAGACGAACCCTGCCCTCGCCGGGCGGATACCGCCGAGGCTGGCGGCGTGGGTCAAGGCGGCGGGGGATTCCATCATTGCGGGTACATTGAAGGTCGGAAACTAGCCCGGCAGCGGCGCTGCCCGGAGCTGTGCAGAAGGGCGGGTTGAAACCCGCCCTTCGCCGTTTCCGTATACTACGTGTCACATAGTATGGTACGTGAGGCGTGTTCCTGATCGACCGGAGAAAACGGGCATGCGAATCGAGCGGGAGCTGATGCGCGGGGCGGGACCGGCCACGGTCCTGCGCCTGCTCAAGCAGCGTGAAATGTACGGGTATGAGCTGGTCCAGGCGCTGTCTCAACGCACCGATGGCGTGCTGGCGATGGGTCAGAGCACGCTGTACCCGCTGCTTTACAGTCTCGAGGCGAAGGGCTTCGTCACGTCGCAGGTACGAGAGGCGCCATCGGGGCGAAAGCGAAAGTATTACGCCCTGACCCCAAGGGGCCGGACCCGGTTAAAGGCGGAACAGGCTCAGTGGCGGCGGCTGCTCCGGGCCATGACATCTCTCGGACTGGTCGGCGCCTCAGGGTCGGAACGCTGAGACGATGCGGGATCCTACGCTCGACGCTCTGGAGCTTGAGCATGTCGCGATTCAGCGCGGCCTGCCGAGATCGGTCGCCCGCGCAATCGGGGCGATGGTGGCTCGATCGAATCTGCAGGGATCCCGCCGCAGTGAAGTACTCGAGGAGATGATCGCCCATTTCGAAGACGGCCTGGCGGCAGGACGCCCGGCCGCTGAACTGCTTGCCGAATTTGGCGAAGTGAACCTCGTTCCCGTCGATTCCTCAGTGGAGTCGTTTCCCATCCCACGGCTCGGAGACCGATTCATGTCCCGATTCCTGCGCGACCTGCGTTACGCCATGAGGCGGCTGCTGGCGAGCCCTGGATTCTCGGTTATCGCGGTTCTGTCACTGGCTCTGGGCATCGGCGCTACAACGGCGGTGTTCGGTCTGGTGAATGCGATCATCTTCCGTCGCTCACCCATCCGGGATGTGGGTGAGGTCCTCAACGTTTACGAGTCGAAGACCGGCTTCCCTTTCAACGCGTTCAGTTACCCGGATTACAAGGACTTTGAACGGGGCACCTCTCAGGTCTTCTCGCAGATCGCCGCGACGCGCTACACCTTTGCCCAGGCGATGAAGGATGGGATGCCGGCCCGTGCGGTCGGGGAGTTGGTGACCGGTGGCTATTTCCCGCTTCTCGGAATCCGTCCGGCAATGGGCCGTCTGCTGGGTCCTGAAGACGACATCTCTCCGGGCGGACACCCCGTGGTCGTGCTGGGGAACGGTTACTGGAAGCGGGCGTTCGGTGGCGCGCGAACGGTGGTGGGCACCTCGATGCAGCTCAATGGTCGTGCCTACACGATTGTCGGGGTGCTCACAGAGGAATACCAAGGGAACATCCGCGGGCTGGTTCCCGACTTCTACGCGCCCATCATGATGGTCAACCAGCTGAACCCAGGAAACTCCGACGATTTGCAGGCCCGGGGCAACCACGGAGTGTTCGTCAAGGCTCGGCTGCGCCCTGGCGTGACGCTGGTTGCGGCCGATGGAGCGGCGTCAGGCGTTGTGGCCCAGTTCAAGCAAACCCTGCCGGACGAATGGAGAGGGAGCGACAAGTTCACACTGATCCCGACCGGGAGAATCATTCTCCACCCTGAGCTGGACAAGGTCCTGTACCCCGCTGCTGGGCTGCTCTTCACGGTGGTCGGCTTGGTGCTGCTCGTGGTCTGCGCCAACCTGGCGAGCTTTCTGCTGGCTCGCGCGGTGGACCGCCGCAAGGAGATCGCGGTACGACTGGCGCTCGGTGCCACTCGCGGGCGACTGGTGACCCAACTTCTCACCGAGACTCTGCTCCTTGGCGCCCTCGGGGGCCTCGGAGGCCTTGGCTTCGCAGCGCTCGCGTCGAGGGTTCTCACCACCTCGAATCTTCCGTTGCCACTCCCGATAACGCTCGAGCTCGGGCTCGACCTTCGGGCGCTGCTGTTTGCGACGGCGGTATCGGTCGGCGCGGGAATTCTCTTCGGATTGATGCCGGCCCTGCGGGCGACCAACCCTCACCTCGCGACGACGCTGCGCGACGAATCGGCGGGCGGCGGTGGCCGAGGGAAGCTCGGACTACGGCATGGACTGGTCGTCGCCCAGGTCGCGGTCTCGCTGGTACTGCTAGTGGGGGCAGGATTGTTCCTCCGCAGCCTAGGATCGATCGGAGCGGTGGACCCGGGATTCGGTCGAGCACCCTCAGGCCTTCTGCAGCTCACGTTCCCGCCGGCCAAGTACCCTTCTGGTCCGCTTCTGCTGGCCCAGCGGCAACTTGCCGCCCGGATCCGGGAGCTGCCAGGAGTAGTATCGGTCGGGATGATCGACAACCTCCCGCTCAATCTGCTCAACGAGTCGGACATGGAGCTGAACGCTCCAGGCGTGCTTCCTCCCCCTGGCTCGACCGGCTTTACAGCGGACGTGGCCGTCGTAGATACGGGATACTTCGGAGCCGCCGGCATTCGCCTGCTCCGCGGTCGTGATTTTCTGGCGACCGATGCCGATAGCGCGCCCAAGGTCATCATTGTCAATGAGGCGCTCGCAAATCAGATGTGGCCTGGGCAGGATCCGGTGGGCAAACGACTCACAGGACTCAAGGATCGGCAGTACGAAGTGGTCGGCGTGGTGGCAACCACCAAGATTCGCAGCATCGGGGAGGATGCAAGAGGCGGGGTCTACTTGCCGGTCGGTGAAGGCGGCGCCCAGGGCGTCTGGTATCTGGCCCGTACCACCGGCGACGCCGATGCCACCGCCACCGCCATGTTGAGAACAACCCAGGCCATGGATCCTGAGATCATCGCCCTTGAAGTGCGCACCATGGCGCGGCACCTGGAAGTGATCCGCTTGCCGATTCGGCTCGCGGCGGTAGTGATCGGTGCGCTCGCGGCGCTCGCGGTCGTCCTGGCAGGTATCGGACTGTACGGCACGGTGCGATATGCGGTGGCTCAGCGAACCCGAGAAGTGGGGATTCGCCTGGCGCTTGGAGCCGACTCCCGCGCGATGGTGCGTCTGCTCATGGGTGGCGGGCTTCGGCTGGTGATGTGGGGGAGCGTTGCCGGGTTGATCCTCGCCGTGCTCCTCGCGCGCCTGGTCAGCAGGCTTCTCTTCGGAGTGCCGGCGTTCGACCCGGTAACCTTTCTCACGGTGCCGCTCCTGCTCTTCCTCATTGCCGGCCTTGCTGCCTGGCTTCCGGCGCGCCGGGTCACACGGGTGGCCCCTACGGAGGCGCTCCGCTCCGAAGGCTAGGCCGGTTATCCTTCGCGGATGAGTGCCGCGATCCAGCTCGTAGATCTCACCGCGTACCTCGACGCTTACCTTCGGATCCGGGAGATTCCGGACTCCGATGGCGCAGTGAACGGATTGCAGCTGGAGAATGCCTCCGGCAAGGTTGCGCGGGTTGTGGCCGCGGTAGATGCCTCATTTGCCACGATCCAGGAAACGCCACCTGGATCGCTGTTGCTGGTGCACCATGGCCTGTTCTGGGACGGCAACATTCCGCTTACCGGGCGCCGCTACCGGCGAGTGCGCGCCCTGTTCGACGCCGACATCGCCCTCTACTCGGCTCACATCCCGCTGGATGTTCACGCCGAGGTCGGAAACAATCACGGGCTGGCTCGCGCACTAGGTCTCCGAAACCTGCGTCCATTCGACCTCTATCGTGGCGTTCCGCTTGGTGTCCAGGGCGAGCTCGATGAGGAGATGCCACGCGCCGCCCTGGTAACACGGATCGACCAGCTACTGGGATCAAGCGCGAAACTCATCCCGGGCGGACCGGCCGGTGTGCGACGGATCGGCGTCATCACGGGCGGGGCGGGCGACCGGATTCGCGCAGCAGCCGACGCCGGCCTCGATACCTACATAACCGGCGAGGGGGCGCATCACACTTATTTTGATGCCATGGAATTTGGGATCAACGCGATCTTTGCGGGTCATTACGCCACGGAGACGATCGGAGTGAAGGCTCTGGCAAAGCACCTTTCGGAACGATTTGAAATTCCCTGGGAGTTTCACGATCATCCGACCGGACTCTGACGGTGAGGGGTTTGAGATGACGGGTGAGCGGTCGGTCCTGGGCCTAACCGGGATCACCAAGGTGTTCGGCCCCGTGCAGGCGCTGCGCGGGGTCGATTTTGCATTGATACCCGGCGAGATCCACGCTCTGTTGGGCGAGAATGGCGCCGGGAAATCCACTCTGCTGCGGATTGCATACGGCATGATCGCGCCTGATGCGGGAGTCATCCGGGTGCGTGGCGCAGCGACGACCATCCGGTCTCCTCGTGCCGCCCGGGCGCTCGGAATTGGAATGGTCCATCAGCACTTCACGTCCATTGGGGCGCTGACGGTCTCCGAAAACATCGAGCTTTCAGTGGGACGAAGTGGCAGACGAGAACTTCAGTCGTCGGGTGCAGGCGTAATCGCGAAGTTGATGAGCGGGCTGCCGAGCGGATCTCGGGTGGAATCGCTCTCGGTGGCCCAGCGACAGCGCCTCGAGATTGTAAAGGCCCTCGCGACCGGGTCGGGGATTCTCCTGCTCGACGAGCCCAGTGCCGTGCTGGCGCCGCGCGAGGTGGACGAGTTACTGGGAGTGGTCCGAGATTTTGTCGCCGCCGGGGGGGCGGCCGCGCTGATCACTCACAAGCTGCGAGAAGTATTCGCGGCTGCCGATCGGGTTACTGTGCTTCGCCAGGGAGTGGTGACGCACACCGGTCCGGTGACGGGCCAGACCAAGGAAACGCTGATCGAGGCGATGATCGGGCGCGCGGCCGGCGGCAGGACGGAAACTGCGACGTTACTTCTTCCGGCTGCCCCGGACGCGCCGATTGTCGCTCATTTTGGCGGCATCGGGCTCCGCGCGGGAGAAATGGTCGGGATTGCGGCGGTCGAAGGCAACGGCCAGAGGGAATTGCTGCGCAGCGTGGTGTTCGAGGGCGGGCCTGCGACGTCGATCGCGCTGGTCCCGGAAGACCGAACCACCGAAGGTCTGATCCCCGATTTCTCGATCACCGAGAATCTGATGCTGGGGCTCGATCATGATCCGCGCTGGTCTCGGGGGGGAAGAATCAACTGGAGCAAGGCGCGCGAACGGAGTGCAGGCATTATCGAGACATTCCGGATCCGCTCAGGAGGTCCCGAGGCGACAGCGAGCACGCTCTCGGGGGGAAATCAGCAGAAAGTGGTGCTGGCTCGGGCTCTGGAGCAACACCCCAGGATTCTGATTGCCGAGAACCCAACCAGAGGCCTGGACATTCGTTCCACTGACTTCGTCCACGAACAGCTGGGAGCCGCGGCTCGTGCGGGGGTGCTGGTGCTGGTGTACAGCACCGACCTGGACGAAGTCCTGGAGCTCGGACAGCGGGTGCTGGTAGTTCATGAGGGGCGTGTGTTCGAGGCTCCACATGGGGCGGATCGAAAGCTGGTTGGAGAGATGATGCTGGGGCGAGCGTGACGGGTGGCGGTGACCATTAACCTTCGGCCCGTGGTGACGGGACTCGTCGCCCTCGCCGCGGGCTTTGGCGTACTCGCGGTCGGCCTTGGCATTTTCGGCTACGAGCCGGAACTCGCGCTTGGGGCGCTCGGGCGGGGCGCCTTCGGATCGTGGTACACGTTTACCTCATCCACGCTGGTGCACGCCGTTCCGC
>JBEPVJ010000027.1:0-10662 GCA_041691095.1 Gemmatimonadales bacterium | reverse complement strand
CTCCCGCGCCGAGGCCCGAACCAGAACGAGCGTGGCGACGTTGGTGATGGCGAGCAGCAGCACCAGCACCACCGCACCGGCGAAGAGACCCACCTGGCGATCGGCCTTCCCGATGACCTGGTCACGGAGGGGAATCGGGGTCAGCTTGGCAACACTGTCCCTGAAGTCGGGCCAGAGCGGAAGAATCCGTTTGCTGACCGCCGCCAGATCCATCGCGGCCGCGTCGATCGTCACTCCCGGCTTGAGCCTTCCGACGCCGCGGAGCCAGAAGGGACCTCGCCGAATGGGTGGTCCCAGCCGAAGCGCCGACCATGCGGCAGCATGGACGCCACCAAGATCGTTGCGGTCCACTGGTAACACGCCCACCACCTGGTGGGCGATGCCGTCGAGGGTAAGTGTTTGGCCCAGGGCACGGTCCGCGCCTCCGAGAACCCGCTCCGCCAGCGCGTGAGAGACCACCAGGACCGCGGGAGCGTCGGCCGCCTCATCCTGGGTCCCGATCAGCCTTCCCCTCGCCGCGAGAATCCCGACTGCCTGAAAGAACCCCGCCGAGCCCTGCCCGATCACCACCTGCTCGGGGCTTCCCTTCCCGGAAAGCGATGACTCGGTGCGGGAGACCTCGCCCCACGCGGAGAAGCTTCGCTGCTGTTGCCGGATGCCGGTCGCATCCGCCGTCGAGATGCTCCAGAGATTGGTCGGCGAATTCTTCTCCACGACCACGACGAGCCGGTCGGGATCGGGGTACGGAAGGTCGGCCAGCACCACCGAATACATGACACTGAAGACGGCGGTGGTGGCGCCGAGCCCGAGGCCCAGCACCAGTACCGCGGTCACGGTAAAACCGGGATTGCGACGCAGCCCCCGGATCGCATAGCGCACGTCGGCACCCAGCTCCTCCAGGGGGCGGATGCCGCGCGCGTCGCGCACCGCTTCCTTGTATTGCTCCACTCCCCCGAATGCCAGCAGGGCCGAGCGCCGGGCTTCCTCGGGCGTGGCGCCGGCACGGATCCGTTCCTGGGTTTCGCGGTCCAGGTGGAACCGAAGCTCCTCGGCCATCTCCCGCTCGTGACGGCGGCGGAAGAGCAGCGCCTTGAGGCGCACCTTGGCATCGGCGATGAAGTTCATGGCGCGCCCTCCGCCGTCCGCACCTTGAGAATTCCGTTGATCGCCGCCGAGGCGCGAGCCCAGGCCGCGGCTTCGGCCTCGAGCTGCCGTCCGCCCTCTCGGGTCAGCAGGTAATAGCGGGCCCGGCGGTTGTTCTCGGTGATCCGCCACTCGCTCTTAATCCAGCCTTTGCGGAGCATCCGCTGGAGCGCGGGGTAGAGTGAGCCCTGCTGAACCTGGAAAGCGTCTCTGGAGAGCTGGTCGATCCGGTGGCCGATGCCCCATCCGTGCATCGGGGTGAGCGACAGGGCCTTGAGTACCAGCATTTCCAGGGTGCCCTGCAGGAGTTCGGATGGTTCGGGCGGCATGGGCTCTCCTCTAGGTGGTCTGGAGAAGATGGCGTTACGTCTCCAGACGGTCAAGAGAAGAGACGCCGGCCCCCGGAAAAGGGTTGCGCGGCGGCCCTAGCGCCTGCGCATTTCCTGCCAGCTCACCCGCCCGGCGTTCACGGCGTCCCGGAGCTGGCGCTCCCGTTTGGACAGGGCCGCACCGCCGGTCTTGATCTCGATGAACACGATGCCGCGGAGGTCGCCGGCATCGAGCCCATCGAAGACCACCAGGTCCACCGGCGACCCGAGAAAACGGACATCCTTCGGGCTGAAGGGAAAATCTGGCAGAATCGGCAGGAGCTGCTCGTGGACCTGCCCGGCGATGGTCGCCTGGCTCCGCACGATCGCGTCCTGGCGGATGGCCCGGGTGTAGGTGGCCTTCCAGAGCAGCGCCCCGAGGGACGTGAATACTACGCCAATGGCCAGGCCGGCCAGGAGCAGGAGGAGCGGAGGGACAGCGGTCAGGTCGGCCATGGCCGCGGGTTACTGGGAGATCCGGGTGAGATCGACCTTTCCGGCGGAATAGGAAATGACATAAACGGTGCCGAAGTCACTGCCCTTCCACTTGGCCGGCCTCGGCGACACGCCGAGGGCCCGGGCCAGCTGGGGAATCACCTCGTGGTTCCAACAGATCAGAACGGTCTTCCCGCTGTACGCCGGATTGGCGAGAATGCGCTTCGCGAGCTTCGCATACTCCTTGCCCAGGAACGGCGTCTGCACCGGCAGCTTGAGGGCTCTCGCGAGCGGCGTCACCGTCTCCGAAGTCCGCTGCCCGTCGGCGTCCTTGGTGGGGTGCGTGGCAAAGATCGCGGCCGGCGCACCGTACTTGGTCATTGCCGGATCGGATGTGAAATAGGCTACCAGGCGTTGGGCATGCGCTCTGCCTGCATTGGAAAGGTGGGGATTGTCCGCGTTGACGGGCTTTTCAGCGTGGCGGAACAGGATGATATGGGCCGGGGGGGCCGTCTGGGCCGAAACCGGTCCGGGTAGCAGGGCGAGCAGGGCGACGGCATAGCGGGTCAGCGACAAGGTGATTCACTCCAGCGTGAATGGCGATGAAGAGCCGAGCGAGTGACGCCACGAAACATAGCCGGTGAGGAATCGCTCACCTGGCATAGAGGTCGGTGCTGAGGTATCGGAGCCCGGAATCGACGATCAGTGTAGCGACCGTCCTCCCGGCGCCAAGCTGGCGTGCCAACCGGAGAGCGGCGACCAGATTTGCACCGGAAGAGGTGCCAGCAAAGATGCCTTCTTCTCGGGCCAGCCGGCGCGCCATCGCCTTGGCTTCTTCAGTCGAGACGGTCTCGATGGTATTAACCAGCTCCGGTTGCCAGAGGGGCGGCACGAAGCCCACGCCGATTCCTTCGATCTGGTGGGAACCCGATGGCCGCCCCGAAAGGACCGCGGATTCGGCGGGCTCCACTGCCACGATCTGGATCCTGGGGTTGTGCTCCCACAGGGCGCGGGCGACTCCGTGAATCGAGTGCGCCGTGCTGACGGCGTGCACGAAAGCGTCGAGCCGCCCCTCGGTCTGTTCCCAGATTTCTTCGCCGAGCGGCAGATATCCCGCGGATGCGTCCGGGTTATTGAGCTGATCACAATACCAGTGGCCCGGCCGTTCGCTGATGGCGGCCGCCGTGCGCATCATCTCCTTGATCAGGGCCTGGTTGATCTTGCCGCCGTCGCTGGGCACGTCGGTGACGGCGGCCCCATACGCCATCATGGTGCGGCGCTTCTCGATACTGAACGCATCCGAGAAAACGATCTCGATGCCATAGCCCTTGGCGGCGCACACGAACGCCAGGGAGATGCCGGTGGTTCCCGCCGTGTATTCGACGACGGTGCCTCCGGGAGCCAATCGGCCGCTCGCCGCCGCTCGCTCGATTGCCGTCACCGCCATCCGGTCTTTCATGCTGCCCGTGGGGTTGGCCCACTCGAGCTTCACCACGACGCGGGCCGATCCGGCGGGAACAATGCGCCGGAGCTCGACCAGCGGAGTATGCCCGATTCCACCAAGGACATCGGTCGTCATCTCGAAGCCTCCTCATTCATTGCCTTGAATTGACTCGGGGTCCGCCCTGTCCTGGCCCGGAAGAATCGCCCGAAATAGCTGGGATCGCGAAAGCCCAGCGCCGATCCGATCCTGCCCGCCGACTCGTCGGAGTAGAGCAGCAGCCGGCGGGCTTCGAGAACCATGCGGTCGGCGATCAGCTCCTTGGCTCCCTTTCCCAGGTGGCGTTTGCACAGAGTGTTGAGATAACCCGGGCTGACCGCCAGCTCCTTCGCGTAGCTCGCCACTCGACGCCGCTTCGCCCCGTCCTGCGCGATGACATCCAGATAGCGCGAGGTTACCCGGTTGGGCGCCCGATCGACCGGGGCGCCATGGAACGCCGAATAGGCCCGCCCCAATGTCACCAGCACTTCGTAGACCTGCGCCCGCAGAAGATGCACGCTGTCACGTCGAAGCCGGTGCAGCTCCCGCTGCATCGCCGCCAGGCGACGGCCGAGCCGGGACGCTTGCTTCGCGGTGAGCTGCAGCGCGGCGCCGCCGGTCTCCCCGTGAAAATAGGGAAGCCGCTGCAGGAACGCCGGGTCGCTGAAGAATTCTTCGAGGAACAGCGCCGGGAAGAAGAGGCAGCTGCCGTCCATCCCGTCGACATTCCAGACGCGCATCGCGCCCGGCGTGGTGAAGAAGACCATGCCGCGCCGGACCCGGTACGTCGTGCCGTCGAGGGTAAGGCGGCCAGTGCCCCGGGTAACCAGGACGATGTCATGGAACGCGAGCGCATGGGGACCTTCCAGGACGAACCCCGGCATCTCGCTCACCCGGGCGATGTCTACCAGCAGCTCGGGTCCGTACTTGGTGGAGTGGAACCGGACCGGCTTCGTCATGTGTCGAAAAGTACCAGAAGTGGAACGAAAGTGGCGAATCCCGTTTCGGTGACTCCGCGTAAGTCAGCAGACGCCTCCAGCCTCTCTCATTCTATCGGGTACTCGATGACCTTCCGCATCCTGTTCTGCCTTGTGCTTGCGGCGCCTGCGGTACTGGCCGCCCAGGAGCGCTACGGATTTGTGGCCCGGCTGGGTCGCGACACGGTTTCGGTCGAGCGGGTCACCCGCACCGCGAACAAGCTCATCAGCGACGAGATCGAACGCTTCCCACGGGTTGTCCAGCGCCACACCGAAATTCTGCTCGGTGCCGATGACCGTCCGCGGCACTTCGAAATGGACATCCTGATGCCCAGTGCGGTCACCCCGAAGTGGCACGAGCGCCACGTCGTCGCCGAATACATCGGTGACTCGGTGCGGTTTACGGTCAAGAACGGGGTCGGCACCGAGACGGGAATGTTCGGCGGCGGGGGCGGGCCGATGCTGCCGTGGTCCTCGCAGGTATACAGCCTTACCGAGCTCTTCTTCGCGGCAGCGGGACACCTCTCGGGGGACAGTGTATCGCTGGGACTCTACTATGTCGACGCGCAGGGCGACGAGTTCGGCGGTCTGCGCCAGATCAAGTCGGTGGGATTCGTTCGTGCGCTTCCCGGTGGGAAAGCCGAGGTGTTCCGGCACGACGGACTGTCTGGGGCGGGTGAAGCAACTCTCGACCCGACCCATCGCATGTTGTCGTATTCCGGGGCGCGGAGCACGTTCAAGATGGAGGTGGAGAGGATCGCCGCTCCCGATGTCGACGCCATCGCCCGCGGGTTCATCGAGACCGAGCGCAAGCAGGGGGTGGTCGCCGAGATGAGCCTCCGCGATACTATGCGGGCCCGGGTCGGTGCCGCCGATCTGCTGGTCGACTATGGCCGCCCGCTCGCGCGGGGGCGCGAGTTGCTCGGCCATGTCATTCCCTTCGATGCTGTCTGGCGCACCGGCGCAAACGCCGCCACCCAATTCACGACGTCCGCGCCAATCCGGCTGGCCGGACTCGACCTCGAGGCGGGCACCTACACCTTCTGGACCCTGCCCACTCGCGACGGCGTGCAGCTCATCGTGAATCGCCAGTTCAAACAGTGGGGAACCCAGTACGATTCGACTCGCGATCTCGGACGGGCCGCGCTCGGAGTCGAGACCGTCGGTACGCCGGTCGACAAGTTCACGATTTCGGTGGTGACGGGAAACGGCGGCAACGGGACCCTGGTGTTCGAGTGGGGCACCTTCCGCTGGACCGCGCCGATCGTCAGCGGTCGCTAGGTGGGTTCCCAAGTCGCGGAGGCAGCCGCTCGGTCTCGCGTGGTCGCATTGGGCGCTCGGCGAAATCCAGTCGGTCTTCGTGCTCGGCGAGCAGCTCGCGAGACCCAGGCGCCTCCGGCAATTCCGCTGGTCAGCAGCGCCCACAGTACGGTATTGAGCA
Organism: Gemmatimonadales bacterium; assembly: GCA_041691095.1. Classification (GTDB taxonomy): domain Bacteria; phylum Gemmatimonadota; class Gemmatimonadetes; order Gemmatimonadales; family GWC2-71-9; genus JABFSM01. The sequence goes on along the minus strand of JBEPVJ010000027.1, from coordinate 4,818 downwards.
TGGAGCCTCTCGGGGAGCGGGACTATCGCAGATCGGGACGCCGGAGCCGATCTGCGTGGATACCGAGCTTGAGCAACTCCGCGTAATACGTGTCGGCTTTGGCGTGGTTGCCACTCGCCTTGGCCGCTCGAGCAGCGCCGGTTAGGGCCCTGAACCTATTGGGCTCGTGGCGGAGCGTCGTCTCGAACGCGGCTAGTGCGTCCGACGGCCGGTGCGCTGCCAGCAGCATCTCCCCGAGGAGCTCCCGCGCCGGAGCGAGCGGCCCGGGGGTGATGGCGTTCTTCTCGGTCGCGTCCTCCCGGTCCGCCACGGCGGCCATCGCCGTGAGCCCCTCCTCCCGCCGTCCCCCTGCAAAGGACATCCACGCCAGCGCCACGCTCTTCCCGATATCGACCTGCTCACTCCAGTAGAGATCCTTCCCTTGTACCAGCCGCTGGTGAATTTCCACCAGCGCTTCGATCGCCGCCTGGGCCGCGAGGCTGTCTCCCATGCGCGCGGCACCGAGAGCTCGAGCGGTCCAGGTCACCGCGTCGGCGAAGGCCGTCGGACTCGGATGCAGCTCCAGCCGCGCTGCCTCGGCCCACGCTCCCCGCTCCAGCGCGTACCGGGCGGGGATCGCGGCGATCGCGAAATAACCCGCGGCGGGTGGGGCGCCTGTCCCGGTCGCATTCGGGTCCATGCGCTGTGCGATGGCGGGGAGTTCATCCAGAATCTTTCGGGCGGCCTGATCCTGCCCCATCTGCAGGTAGGCGTAGACCCGATAGTCATCCGCGTGCAGCTCCTCGGCAGTCGCGCCTTCGCGACGAGCCACCGCGCCGGATGCCACGTTCGCGTCGATGGACCTTTGCCACATCCCCACCCGGGTATATGTGTGCGACGGCATGTGCAGCGCGTGGGAAACTACCGGCGCGATCCGGGCATAGCGGTCGGCCGCGACCATGGCGCGGCTCGCGAGGGACGGTACGTCATAGGTGTGGATGATGTAGTGGGCCAACCCCGGATGCTCCGGGAGCACCGCGAACAGCCGCTCGAGAGTTGCACCGGCGGCGAGCTGGCTGGCGTAGCTCTTGTCGGCCGGGTCGGCGGAGATCACCAGCGCCAGGGCGTGGAAGATCGTTGCTTCCGTATCGGCCGGCTCGGCTGCGGCCAGCTCCGCCATCGCATCTCGGTACGATAACAGCCGGGCCCGCTGGGGGATCGAGTCGGCGCGCTGATAGAGCCGCGCCGCCGCCTCGATGTACCGGGATTCCCGGGGGTTCGGGGTGCCGGTGGACCGGGCCCGATTGATCGCATCGAGTCCGCGCTGGATCTGGGCTGGCGACTTGATGCCGGCGGCGAAGGGATTTCCCCAGGCGATCAGCGCGAGCCCCCACCAAGCCATGGCGCAGTCGGGATCCGACCGCAGCACCGTCTGGAACTGCTCAGCGGCATTGGCGAAGGCAAAAGAATGAAGCAACGCAATACCGCGATCGAAGGCCGGCTGCGCTGTCGCGGTGCAGGAGGTCTGGAAGTGGACCGTGCCGATCTGCTGCTGCTCACCGCGAGAAGGCTGTGCTCCCGCCGGCTGCGCGAGAGCCAGAGCTGCGAGGGCCGCGTGAATACCGCGAGCGACAGCTCTCATGGGGAAGACCTCACCGCAAATAGAAAGCGAGTGTAACCGATTTCGGCGGCGTTTTTGATGAGCTCCAGGTTGGCCCAGGCAACCACATCAGCCAGGGGCCGATCCTGAAACGGCCAGCGGGTTCGGTCCGTCGAGCGCAGCTCATCATCGCTCAGGTGTTGGATGGCTCGGTGCCACTCCCGATGCAGGCCGCCTATCCATGCGCGGACTCCGTCGGCGTCGCCCGGCCATACGATCGCCTTTCGCATGAGGGTGCCGTCCCCGAATGAATGATTGAGCGCCATCGACCACCAGAAACCCAGATGCCAGGTCGTCCACGCGATGCTGGGAGGGCCGAGGTCATAGCCCTCATGGGTTGGCCACTCGGCGCGCCACGTCCCACCGGTGTTCTGGGGCACGTGCAATCCGGCCCGCGCCGGCCGCCAGAGGCACTCCTCCGTCGTCAGCCCACTCAGATGAAAAGTGGTGAGTTTCCATGCCGTTTCAAGCTGCCGGACCAGGTAGGAGCGAGCTTCGTCGGACATGGAAGGGAACCTACCTGCCGCTGTCGGCGCGTGCCAGTTCAGGAGCTGGTCGGCGCACGATCCAATGTCATCAGCAGTGCTGGGCCATCGGGTGTGTTCACTACCCCTTCCGTGCGAAAGCCCGCCTTCTCGTAGCAGCGAATCGCCCGTGAATTATCTGGCCGCGGATCGGCGATGAGCCGAGTGACGTTGGGGTCTTGAAACAATATCGCGGCGAACTCCGATACCAGAGTCGAGCCGAGTCCCTGGTTAAGTCGGTCGGGGTCGGCGATGAACTGATCGATGCCGAGCACTCCCGGGTCAGAATATCCGACCCACCAGCCGTCCTCACTTTCAACGGCAACGTAAGACTGGATGTACCCGACCGGGTTCGATCCGAGCCACGCTATATAAGGACGGACCGCACCGCCATCGAGGTGGGGGAGATACGTGGCGCGGACCTCTTCCAACGAGGACTCGCCGTGCCACCACTCCAGCACGTGTCGCCGGTTGAGCCACTCGTGCAGGAGCGGCAGCTCGGCTTCGGTGAGTGGAACGATATTCCAGATCAGGGCGTCATCTCGATGGTCCGCCCGGTCATCCACACCTCCACCGGTCGTCCATCGAGCAGTGCTGGTTGGTAGCAATCCTGCGCCAAGACTTCCCGCAATGTTCTCCAGTCCGTCATGTGTCCTCCCATCGACCGGTGCTAGCTCAGGTTCTTGTAGTGGGTCTCCAGCTCCGGGCGCCAGCCATCGCGGGCGTAAACCTCTCGAGCGCGGTGGTTGTCCACGAACACGGTGAGCGTCATTCGAGAGAAGCCCTGGCCGCGGCTCCACTCTTCTGCAGCGGCGAGCAACGCCCTCCCGATTCCCTGGCCTTCGGCCTCCCGTGCCACGGCGAGAATGGAGACGTGTCCGTGAGGCTGGTCGGTAAAGTAGTCGTGCCTGGTCTCGAGAAGCAGAATACCGGCGACCCGTTGTTGTGCGTCGTCCGCCACGAGAAGTGCGGAGCCGGGCGCCGGATGTGCGAGGGATTCAGAGAGGGCGCGGCGTTCTCGCGGTGGAATGTCGGCGGGAGGGCGGGATGTCGCCTGGAACGCGGCAAGTCGGTCCGCGATCTCGAGAATGCGCGGCTCATCGGCAGGCCGCGCTGGTCGAATCATCGAAGGTTATTGGCGGTAGAGCGTCAGGTCGCTCGTCGCCTGAGTGGGCGATGTCCAGGATCCCGTCAGCCGGTCTTGATCTGAAATGGTTCCGGAATAGGTCGCCACGAAGCCGGTGTCGAAGGTGATTGCCAGCGCAAACACTCCGCCCGAGCGGGTACCGGTGATCGTCAGCGTGCTGACGGCGCCGTTGGGCCCGACTCCCCGAGACTGGCCACTACCCGACACATTGGTGCCGGTCGTAACGAGAGCCAGGGTGATGGATCCGCCGGAAGGAATCGGCGCGGTGCCCCAGTTGCCGGCGAGCTGACTGTTCGATGCGAGCGGAGACCTGCAGGACGCGCCACCAATCGAGGCGAGCGCTACGAGCGACAATGCCAGGCGCGAAGTGGACATGGTACCCCCCAGGGTTGCTTGGAAGCTAGGCTCCCTGGGGGCACAGTCAACCGGAACCCTGGTTGCCATTCCAGTGTTACGGAATTGACACGCGGGGCACATCGCCATGCGACCAGGTGGCCGTATCGTACAATCACCCCGCCAGCGCCGGAGGATTCATGGCAGGCTCTCTCGGACACTTCGGTCGCATTGAAAGCGAGCCGAACGTGATGCCCCTGATCGACGTGCTGCTCGTTCTGTTGATCATCTTCATCCTGGCAAGCATCCGCCACGCACTCGAGGTGCAGGTCCCACCCGATTCTCGGGGACCGCCGCCGCCCCTCCCCTCGCAGATCGTCCTGGAACTACCGGCGAACGGTGGCTTTGCCATTAATGGTCAGCCGGTGCCCAATGACCGGCTCGAGTCGACGCTGGAGGAGATCTATCGGCTGCGGATTACCAAGCTGCTCTTCATCAAGGCGGCGCCGCACCGCAAGTATCAGGAGGTGGTCACCGCGATGGACCGGAGCAGGGGCGCCGGCGTCCAGGTTATTGCGCTGGTGCCCTGAGCGGCGCGGTTCTAGAACAGCCGATTGAAGCGCACGAAGGTGACGAACAGGGCCGCCGCCAGGAGTGCCAGTGTGTCCACAATGAAGATCACCCATTGGACCGCCGCGCCGGGATAGCGGCCGGAAAGGCTCAGCGCCGCCAGCACGCATACCAGCAGAGCACAGGCTGGCATCAATTGATCAGTGGCGTACCAGGTGATGCCGTGGAAGAGATATCCGAACCATCGCCGTCCCCAGTACATCAGGACGCAGGCACCGACGATAAAATTCAGCAGGGCGATCCGCGGGAGACCCCTGGCGCCCAGAAATACCGCCGCTCCCACGAATGCCTGTATGGAAAAGCCAAGCCACGCCACTACCCGCGCTGTCACGTCGGCGTTTGGCATCGCCACCCTTCGGTGAGGATCGATCGCAGCTCGCGAATGGTGACGGCCGGCAGACGTACCAGTACTGCAGGAAAGCCCTCATAGTGTGGCTCGGTAAAAAACTTCTCAGGATCCACGGAGGTCAGGAGATCCTTGTCGATGAGATTCGCGACCCTGACCGCGATCACTTTCAGCTGCGGCACAGGAGAATGATCTTCAC
>JBEPVJ010000026.1:0-10966 GCA_041691095.1 Gemmatimonadales bacterium | reverse complement strand
CGCCCAAGCAGCTCGACAGCGCGGTGGCCGACACGCGGCAGTTCGTCGGTGATCTTGGCCCGCTCACCGCGGTCAGAACCATCGCCGCCACCGACACGTCGCTCACCGTCCTGCTGCACTCGGACAAGGCCGGCACCTGGAAGGGTCTCTTCCGTCCGGTCCGCCAGCCCGGCCACGAACGGGTGACCGTGGACGTCGGCCCGGCGCAGCCGCTGGCCCAGCTGAATGCCGCCGTGGTGGAGCTGCCGCTGGTGCGGACGCCCACCGGCCGGCCCATCATCATGATCTCCGTGAACGGCTCGGCGCCACTGCGCTTCGTGATCGACATCGGCACCAACGTTTCCATCATGACTCCCGATGCACTGCTCCGCATCCTGTCACCCGCCGCGGCCGCAAAGGCACTCGACCAGGGCCGCTTTATTTACGACTCGCTCAAGATCGGCGGCGCGACCTATCGCTCGGGTGGCATGCGGGTGGACGACCTCGGCGCCGAGCTGGACGGGCTGCTGGGACTGGACATGTTCGCGGATCTGCTGCTCACTCTCGACTATCCCGCCTCGCGGGTGCGCCTGACGGTGGACTCGCTGCCCCGTGCCGACGGACGGGAGACGCTCGACTACACCCTCCCCCGGCCGGGATCACCCACCATCCCGTTCACGTTCGACGGCAAGACCTATGACGGAGTGCTGGACGTGGGATCCATCGTCCCCATCGAGGTACCAGCGCCGATGGTCCCGCAGCTCCGGTGGCAGAAACCGCCGGTGCCCGGCAACCGCCATTCGGGTCCGCAGCTGGCCGACGCGAGGTCTCAGGTGGGACGCGTCGCGGGAGACATGACCATCGCCGGGCTGACACTCCGTCAGCCGATCGTCGAAGGAATGCCCGGCGACGAGGAGATCCTGATTGGCCAGCCGCTGCTTGCCGCGTTCAGTCTGACTCTGGACCAGGTGCACCGGCGGGTGCGCCTCACGCTGGCCGGGCCGGCCGACGTCAGGCCCGGCCCGTTCGAGCTCGCCGGGTTCCGGCTCAAGCTGGCCGCCGGTATTTGGGTCGTGAGCGATGTGATCCCGAACACCGGCGCGGCTGTGGCGGGAGTAGTTATAGGAGATACCGTCACCTCGATCAACGGGACGGCGGTCGCGGCGATGTCGGATCAGCAGATCCAGACGATCCTGAACACCGCCGAGTCGTTCCGGCTCGAGGTGGCACGAGGGAAGGCGGTCCGCAGACTGGTTTTCAACAAGACCCGACTGGTGGAGTGAGCGCTCGGCTTTATGGGAGTCTCGACCGATGGCGCGGACTGTTCTGTGGATCTCCTGTCGACGTCTTGGTAGATCGCGGCGGTGTCCGCGGGCCTCAAGTCGGTGTCCAGGCACTTGATGTCGATGGCATTGGCTTCGATGGCGATGGATATGCAACTGAAGTCGATGACTTCGTACCTCGAGGCGGTGTCCGGGGACCTCATGTCGATGGCATTGGCTTCGACGGCGATGGAAATGCATCTGAAGTCGATGACTTCGTACCTGATGCCGGTGTCCGGGGACCTGATGGCGATGGCATTGGTTTCGATGGCGATGGATATGCAACTGAAGTCGACGACTTCGTACCTGATGCCGGTGTCCGGGGACTTCATGTCGATGGCATTGGCTTCGATGGCGATGGATATGCAACTGAAGTCGATGCCTTCGTACATCGCGGCGGTCCCTGGGCAGCCAAGCGGCGCCTGAGGGGACTACTTTCAGTCATGCGCCGCTCATGGTTGGCAGGGCTCTGCGTCCTGGCCGGTGGGGTAGGGTGCTCTTCCAGCACCCAGCCCAGCGAGCCCCCGCTCGAGGGTATTACCGGCGCCTGGGTTGGGGTCGCGCCGGTCTTTGCTCCCACTGATTCGCTCGGTCTCTTCATTACCGACAGCGCCGGCACGTTCTGGGTCTTCGGGCGTTTCAACTCCGGCCTGTATCAGCAGTACAGCTTCGGAATCTTTCCCTCCTCCGACGGATTGAAGACCAGGCTCGGCACCTACAGCCCACCGTTCTTCGCCACTCTGGATCTACAGTTGAGCGGATCCAGTCTCGTGGGCACCTACAACGACTCCGCGGTCACCCTCACCCGCATGCATCCACCGTCCGTAGCGACGGGACTCTGGGTGGAAACGGCTGTCACCGGACCGAATGACCCAGCGATCGTGAGGTTCGATTCAATCTGGGTGCACCGTGACGGCAGGATCCATCGAAAGCTGGTAGTTCGATACGGCGGAGACTCCGATTGCATCAACAACGGCCAGGGGATTTCCAAGGACCGCTCCGGAGCCGTCGTCCTGATCTATCTCTCCAGCATCTCGGAGGATGGTTGCCGCCTGCCCGACCGCGATTCCCTGATCATTCAAGGCTCCACCCTGCGTCGCCGCACATTGACGTTCTTTGGTGTGATCGAAGAGATCTTCCAGCATCGGGCTCAGTGATCCGTCCCCGGGGTTACTGTTGCAGGCACCCTCGCCGCCGCCCGCCGTGGCCAACGAGGTTCTGTTTCCAACGCCCTCCCCGCGCCCTGCATCCAAACGGCATCCCCTTCGGGCCCCAAAATGATTTCAGACGTTGCAAACACGTTGCGCCTTGCCGCGCGAAGCCTCCGCCGCCATCCCGGCCACTCCATCGTCGCCGTGCTCATCCTCACCCTTGGCATCGGCGCCACCACCGCGGTCTACAGCGTGGTCCGGGCTGTCATCCTGCGGCCCCTCCCCTATCAGCAACCCGACCGCCTGGTAGTCATCGGGGAGACCAAGCTCGAGCGCGAAATCTCCGTCTCCTATCCCGACTTCCGGGACTGGCGGAACGACGCCCGCGGCTTCGACCAGCTCGCTGCCTTCACCGGCCAGCGGATGAACCTCACCGGGGCCGGCGACCCCGAACGGGTCCGCGGCGACCTCGTCTCCAGCAACCTCTTTTCCCTCCTCGGCGTCCGCCCGGTACTCGGCCGGGATTTCCTTCCCGCCGAAGATGAACCCGGCAGTCCAGCCACCGTCATCATTGGCGAAGGCTTCTGGCGCCGCCGGTTCGGCGGATCGCCGGGGATCCTGGGCAGCACGATCCAGCTCGATGGCGCGCCCTACCAGGTGGTCGGGATCATGCCCACCGGATTCGATTTTCCCGGGGGCATCGTCTATGGCGCGGCCGAGTTCTGGATCCCGTTCGGAATGCGGAGCGGCCCGGACTGGGAAAACCGCGATTCCCACCCTGGTATCGTGGCCATCGGAAGGCTGCGCCCCGGCGCCACCCTTCCGGCCGCGCGGGTCGAGCTCTCCGCCATCGCCGCGCGCCTCACCGCCTCCTATCCCGCCTCCAACAAGGACGTGGGCGTCCGGCTGAGCGACGCGCGCGAATCCCTGGTCGGCGACGCCAAAGGTCCCCTATTGATCCTGCTCGGCGTCGTGGTCCTCGTCCTGCTGATCGCCACTGCCAACGTCGCCGGCCTCCAGATCGTCCGCGCCGTATCCCGCGAGCGTGAATTCGCGGTGCGCGCGGCACTCGGCGCGGGCCGGAAGCACCTGATCGGTCCGCTGCTCGCCGAAGGACTGGTGATCGGGGCCCTGGGCGGCGCCTTTGGCCTGGCGCTCGGCGGCGCGGGCACCTGGCTGGCCCGACCCCTCTTGGGCGTGGTGCCGAGGGGAAGCGAGGCACGGCTCGACTGGCAGGTGCTCGTTATGGTGGCGGCACTCAGCATCGGCACCGCCATCGTCTTCGGCCTTGCGCCCGCGTTAGGCGCCATCGGCCGGAGTGGGCGTCTCAAGAGCCGGGAAAGCGTGGGCGGCAGCCAGCGCCTGCGCCGCACTCTGGTCATCGCGGAAGTGGCGCTCGCGCTCGTGCTCCTGGTCGGCTCGACCCTCCTGCTCAAGAGCCTTGCCGCCATGCAGCAGGACTCCGGCGGCATCACGCCCGGCAGCGTGCTCACCTGGGAGACGGGACTTCCTGATCGTTACCAGTCCGAGGAGGGCGGTTCGGCGCGGTTCTACACCGCCCTCACGGAACGGTTGAAGAGCGTGCCGGGCGTCGAGGCGGTCGGTGCTATTTCCGTGCTTCCGTTCTCCGGCTTCGGCGCCCAGAGCGGTATCCGTCCCAGTGGCGCCGGCGAGGACCAGCAGTTCCCGGTGGACGTATCGGCCGTGACGCCGGGTTATTTCGCGGCGATGGGCGTGGCGCTGGTGAAGGGGCGGGTATTCACGGAGGCGGATCGTCCGCCCCAGCCGGCGGTGGCGGTGGTGGACGAGCGGTTTGCCGCCCGGATGTGGCCCGGGCAGGATCCGATCGGCAAGCAGGTGGAGGGGTGGGGACTCCGCGACGTCACCGTCGTCGGGGTGGTGCGTCACGTCACGAACTACGGGGTGACCTCGACTTCGCGCGAGGAGATGTACGTGCCCCACGCGCATCGCCCGCTGCTGCGGATGATCGGAGTGGCCCGCGCTTCGGGAAATCCGGAGGCCCTGACTCTAGCGGTGCGGGGCGCGGTGTCGGCGCTCGATCCGGTGCTCCCGGTGTACAACATCCGTCCGATGAATACCGTGGTGGCGGGAACGGTGGCGGCGCCCCAATTGATCACCGTGCTGACCACCTTCTTCGCGGGGCTGGCGCTCGCTCTGGCGGCGATCGGTCTCTACGGCCTGCTCGCGTTTGCTGTCTCCCAGCGTACCCGGGAAATCGGTGTCCGGGCCGCGCTCGGCGCGTCGCCCGGCAGCGTGATGGCGCTCATAACCCGCGAGGCGCTGGGGTTGATGTTCGTGGGGCTTGGGGTGGGCCTGGTGGGTTCGCTCGCCGCCACCCAGCTGCTGCGGGGCGTGGTCTTCCGGGTCGGGGTCCTCGATCCTGCGTCGTTTGTCCTCGCCACCGTCGTGCTGCTCGGTGCGGCGCTCCTGGCCGCGCTGGTGCCGGCCCGGCGCGCGGCGAGCATCTCGCCGCTGGAGGCCATTCGCATGGAGTAACTACGGGCTGGTCACGGACACGGCTCCGCTTTCTCGGTAATCTGCCGGGCCCGCATGATGAACACCGCGACCCAATCGTCCGCCGTGAAGTGATGGCCGTGATCGTCGTACTTCTCGATGTGAGCCGCGTCGAAAATGTCCCGCAGTTTGGAGGTTCCGTCACTATCTCTGGCGTTGATCAACATGGTCAGTCGATCGGCCAATAATCGACGGCCGGCTTCCGAGATCCTGGGATGGGTAAGCCCGGGCCCATTGTTCGTAATCATCGGAAGGTCGGCCACGCACCTCTGCTCGTCCTTCCAGACCCTGGCCTGCTTCCACTCCTCCAGGTCGAGCGGATGGATGCCACGAAACAACACCACGTCCAGATAGCTTCCCAGGGTGTTCCCGAGATCGTGGATGTACAGAACCGGATCCGGGCACGCCCCGGCACTATCCACCTGTGAGATACAGAGCAGCTTGTTCTGGAGCGCCTTGTTGTCCACGTGCTTGATGAAGGCGGAGAAGAGCTTTAACGCATCCACCTCCGCTCGTCGCTCCGGATCCGTGATGGAATCGAGCTCGCTCCATAGCCACGCGGGATTGTCCTCACCGTTGTCCTTGGAAAACCGCATTCCGCGAACATAGATCCCGGTGCCCTCCGGGCTCTGCTCGATGGCGACCTGGGGCCAATCTCTCGGCCTGGGGAACTCAGTCGTTGTGTCCACCGGAGCGTGTTGACTGACGGGATCCAGGGAACATCCGTGACAAATGACCTTTGTCACCGGCGTTTCGATATCGGAGCCAAAGCCGAGGGCCCACGCGAGGCGACTGGTGATTACCGACGAAAAGACCTTTACTGAGGCGTATCGGACTTTGATCAGATCCAGTGTGACATCGACCCGTCCTCCGGACGCATCCGTCACGATCACCGGAAGCCGGGAGCTCGAGTCATTGGGATCCTGGGGACCCACGCATCGGAACTTTCGCGTCGACCCACCCGGGCTCTCGTACTTGTAGTAGCACTCGATGGTGACGTCGTTCGGAAGATTGCTGTGTTCCTGTTGCAGTTGGGGTCCGGCACGGGTGTCCAGCCGGGAAATATTCCTGGGTTCGAAAAGTTTGGCTCTGGCAATGTTGTCGAGCCGCGCCGCTTCACTCACGATGAACAGGCGGGACTTGGGCGGGCCGGTGTCTGGTTGATCCTCCAACGAGCAGGCGCCAACGAAGAACGAGAGGAGAAGTGCCAGGAACGGCCATGGAAGAGATGGCATCCCCCCGTTTATGGACACGCGTCCGTCTTCTCGGTAATCTGCCGGGCCCGCATGATGAACACCTTGACCCAGTCGTCCGCGGTGAAGTGATGGCCGTGATCGTCATACTTCTCGATGTGCGCCGCATCGAAGATGTCCCGCAATTTCGAGGTGCCGTCACTATCCGTGGCGTTGATCAGCATCGTCAGCCGATCGGCCAGGAGGCGCCGGCCGGCTTCCGAGATCCTGGGATGGTTGAGTCCGGGCCCGTTGTGAGAAATCATCCGAAGGTCGGCGACACACTTTTTCTCATCCTTCCATACCCTGGCCTTCTTCCATGCTTCCAAATCCAGCGGAAGGTGGCCATGGAGGAATATGTAACCCCGCGCCTTTCCAAGGGTATTGCCGAGATCGTGGATGTACAGGACCGGGTCAGGGCATGCCCCGGCACTGTCCACCTCTGAGCGGCAAAGCAGCTTGTTCTGAAGCGCCTTGTTGTCCACGTGCTTGATGAAGGCGGAAAAGAGCTTGAGGGCATCCGCCTGCGCTCTTCGGTCCGGGTCGGTGATGGAATCGAGCTCGCCCCACTGCCACGCGGGATTGTCCTCCCCGTTGTCCTTGGAAAACCTCATTCCCTCGACATAGATCCCGGTCCCTTCCAGGCTCTGCTCGACGGAGACTTGCGGCCGATCTCCCGGCCTGGGGAATTCGTTCGTTTCATCGACCGGAGCGCGTTGCTTGTAGGGGTCCTCGGAACATCCGTGACAAATGACTTTCGCCACCGGCGTTTCGACGTCGGAGCCAAAGCCGAGGGCCCATGCGAGCCGAGTGGTGATCACCGAAGAAAAAACCTTGACCGAGGCGTAGCGGACCTTGAGTTGATCCACTTTGACATCCACCGGTTGCCCGGAGGCATTCGTCACGATCACCGGAAGCCGTGAGCTGGAGTCGTTGGGATCCTTGGGACCCACGCATCTGAACTTTTGGGTCTTCCCTCCCGAGCTCTCGTACTTGTAATAGCATTCAATGGTGACGTCGTTCGGAAGGTTCTTGTGGTCCTGTAGCAATCGGCGTCCGGCGCGGGTGTCCAACCGGGAAATATCCAGGGGTTCGAAAAGACTGGCCCGGGCGATGTTGTCGAGTCGCGCCTCTTTACTCACGATGAACAGGCCGGACTTGCGCGGGCCGGTGCCTGGTTTTTCTTGTGCCGAGGCGGCGGCCTCGGACAGGAGCGAGAGGAGGATTACCACGAACGACAGTAGACGAGGTGACATCAAACCAATCTACATATTCCTCGGAGCGAGTGTAGGCCCCACCATTGCGCCGGGCCTCATGGCATGGGTGCAACCTTCACCGGGAGGGAAAGCTCCCGTAGCCCCCACTGGATGCGGAGGCGGGCCGGGCGCTCGGACGAGTCGAGAAGAATGGTGAGGCGCTGGGTGGCAGTCGGTAGCGTTCCAATTCGCAGTGGCACCTGGAAGATATCCCGTTCGGCGTGATGCTCGGTACCCCATTGGCCATGCTGAGAGTTCACAATGAGGTCGAACACTTTTTCGTCCGGATGCGCGGCGACCCACAGGGAATAGGATCCCCGCGGCAGACGTCGGCCCCCCAGGACAATGGCGCCACTCGTCTCCAGCGTCGTCGCCTCGTTGGCACCAAGGCGCCACAGGGAGTCGCCGAGTACACCACCAACCCATGCATCCCGACCACGGAGCGAGGGGCGCCCATACCGAACCACCACCGTAGCCCCGCCAATGGTCGCGCTCGTACTGTCGTGCGGAGAGAGTCCTCCTCGAAGGCCCATGCCATCCCGGTCCGCGGCAAAACCCCGCGCCAACGATTCGAGATCGGCCAAAGGACGCCGACGGGCCACGATCTTTACGGTAGTCTGGCTGCCGTTCATGCCCAGAATTCGACCGGTCGAATCGACCTCGAAGAATTGCGCGGATCCGCCGTTCCACACCCGTGCCGAATCACGGCCGAACAGCCCGATGCTGGTCGGCCAGGGCTCAGCCTGCCCCAGCCCGAGTAGTGGAATATCCGCCGAGTCGCGATGCGATCGCCGGAGATACCGGAACACCAGCTCCTGCTCCAGCAGAGCCCCGCCGATCGCGGGGAAGCGGGCGCCGTGTCCCACGAGCCGGCGTGTCGATGAGTCCGTCGTGATGGTGGATACCGCCGAGTCGGCGCCGAATTGCATGGCCGCCCGCCGGAATCCTCGAGGACCCGCATCCTGGTCCGGCGCCCGCTCGTACGCAATCGAGGCAACGCCGCCGTCAGCAAGAAGCCGGATGACGTGCGCCGTACGCAGCAGCCGCGGAGCGCGCTGGAGGACTTCACCCGCGACCAGCTCACCGAAATACGCGAAGGTCTCCACAGAGATCGTGTCTCGGCCGAGCATGGTGACGAATGCTCCGGAATCGAAGACATCAGCGGGTGGAGAGGCGGTCAGGCTGTCCACCCCGTACACGCCGTCGTAAGGCCCGGGACTCCCATCGGTGCGCAGCGAGACTTCCGACGGACCGGCGAGCACGGTACCACGAACAGCGTGCGACTGGCAGGGCGCGGAGCTGAGGCACATCCAGGCGTGGCCGCCTGGAAAAGATGCATCGAGCCCGTAGAGGCGATGGGTCGGCCCGAGCATGGCTCGCAGGAGGTTTCCCATCGGCTGATAGGCCGCATCGAACTCCGCGCCTACCGACACCCGGCTGTGCAGGTTGCCGGTCAGGACGAGGACCGCGGCGGCGGGATTGGCCCGCACCACTGAGTCCAGCACGCCAGCCATGGCCCGGTCGCGCGCTTGTCCAGTCGGTGCGTCGACGGAGAATCCGAGAATGCCGATTTGCCCGCCCTGGGCGATCAGCTCGTGCACCCGCTGAATCAATGAGAGCATCGCCTGACTGGTGCGCCCGTCTCTCGGCGCCCGAGTCCAGCGAGGTGCCGAGGCCAGGGCACTGAGTGCCGTCAGGCGTGAGGGCGAGGTGGCGGCCGAAGACAGGAGCGAAGTCAATTCGCGCGGGAGCTCGACGGCGACTACCGCTGGGACACCCTGGCGTGCCGCGAGGCACAGCAGGGCTCCGATGAATGCGGGAGACTGATCGGTCCCATGGAGCTCGCCGAGGAGCGTGACGACCCCGGGCCGCAGCAGGGGTTCGGCTCCGGATATTTCCCTGACGCAGTCGATGCGCGGCTCAGAGGCGGTCGCGATGAGAGGTGTGGCATGATTGTTGGAGCGGGGCAGGGCAGAGATTAAAATGGGCACGGCGAGAACCGTGAATACCAGCCGACCTCTTTCAGCGAGCATGCACGCAGACCGTATTGAGGGGTACTGAGCCGTACGCAGGGTGACGGGCTGTTGTGTCACGGTGCCCGCTTTTCTGCACGACGATATCAACCCCGTAGATATCAGGCTGATTCGCCCGTGATTCCCGGCTGATCGGCGCGGGCTAGGTTCACCACGATCGATGAACCCGGCCCCCGAAACGCCTGATATCACGGAGTGCAACCCCATGTTACGTCACGGATTGACGATAGCGCTGCTGGTGATCACCGGAGCCACTGACCTCGTAGCGCAGCGGCTCACCCGACCTGCCCTCGCCGCTCCCATCCATCCGGTCGTCCTTCCCACCGCCGTCGGGATTACGTTCGCGGGCCAAGCTCCCCACGTCACCATCACCTGGCAACCGGTACCGGGAGCCGTCGACTACGTGGTTTTCCGCACCAACAACCCGGCCCAGCCAGGCTCCCCGGTCGGAGCCGGCCCAGTCGTCACGCCGAGCCTGGTGGATCAGACCGCGGCACCGGGGACCGTCTACTACTATCTGGTCCAGGCAAGGTTCTCAGGGGGGCAGAGCACCGTGAGCACTCCGGTCCAGTTCGATTCTCCTCCGGCGGTTTTCGTGAAATCCGCGGTGGGCAACCGCTCGGTTGCGACTATGACCCGCTCGGCCCCGCCGCCGCCACCCGCGCCGGCCTATCTGCCGGCGATCACTGGCGTGAGTGATACCGCCGTCGCGGCCGGCCCCACCGCGACCATCATCCGCGGCCGGAATCTCAGCGAGGTAACCGGCGTCTACTTCGGAACCGGGACGCCCGGTTCCGATAGCAATCCCCTGATGCCGGCCACGGTGATCACGGACGACATGATCACTTTCGTGGTCAACTCCCCGTGCTTCTTCCATGGCGTCCTGATGCTGGAGCAATCCAGCTACCCGGACCAGTTCCGTTACATCACCCAGAACGGTCCACCCTCGTCGCAGATCAGGATGTACTGCGCCGCTGCGCCGGTCGTCGGGAACGTGCTCAACAAAATTCGTTCCGGCGGTACGATGGTGGTCCCGGGCAATAACCTGAGCTGGGTCACCCAGGTCACTTACAACGGGCCCCTTTCGTTTCACGTGGTGAGCGACCACCAAATCGAGATCACCGTCCCCCAATACTCAATCCAGCAATCCACCCAGGGGACGGCGACGAATCGACCGACTCTGGTCACTATGGGGACGGCGATGATTGCACCGACCCTGGTCTCGCGTTTCGGCAGTGTGACGATGACACCGACAATCTTCAACCTTCCACCTTTCGTGACAGTGGCCTCTGGTCCCCGGCTGCCTGACGGCTCACCCACGCCGGCCGAGCCGGGCGGCACCCTCATCATCGATGGATATGCCCTCGGCAAGACGGGCTATCTCCAGGTGACCATCGACGGCCTGCCGGCCGTGGTGACCTCGGAAGCGGTGGTGTCCCTCAGTGTGACGGTACCTGC
>JBEPVJ010000025.1:0-11059 GCA_041691095.1 Gemmatimonadales bacterium | reverse complement strand
GCCATGGCCTCGACCTTCCGGTGCTGGCGCGCGAGCTCGCCGCGGCGTATGCGCACCGCCGAATCCTTCCAAGTGCTCCCTCCAGCCGTGATCCCGGATTCGACCTGGCCTCGGCCTACCGCGTCGAAGCCGAGCTGGCACGGCTCCGCCTCGAGGAAGGATTCAAACCGGTCGGACGCAAGGTGGGATTCGCCAATCGGGCGCTGTGGCGCAAGTTCAAGCTCGATTCGGTGCTCTGGGCTCACATGTACGACGACACGGTCGGGTACGCCTCGAATGGCGCAGACTCTCTCGACGTCGCGAAGATGATCGCGCCGAAGATCGAGCCTGAAATCATTTTCAGGCTGAAGCACACACCTCACGGGAACCCGGCTGACCCTGCCGCCGTACTGGCCTCGGTGGAATGGCTCGCGCTGGGATTCGAGATCGTCGACAGCGTCTACCAGGATTGGAAGTTCCTGCCGGCCGATTTCGTCGCTTCATTCGGGCTGCATGCGGCGCTGATCGTAGGAGCGCCGCAGCGCGTCGATCCTGCCGGCATTCCCTCCCTGGCCACCGCGCTGGCTTCGGCGCGGGTGCGATTGCTCAAGGATGGGGCGGTGGTAGCGGAGGGATCGGGTGCAAACGTGCTGGAGAGCCCCGCACTCTGTCTGGGCGAGCTGGCCGCCGGGTTAACCCGCCAGCCCGGCGCTCGCCCGCTGGCGCCAGGAGAGCTGATCGCCACCGGCGCGCTGACCGACAACCAGTTCATCAAGCCCGGAGAAACCTGGACCGCCAGTATCGAAGGCCTCGGGCTGCCCAACCTGACGTTGCGCGTCGCCGGCTGATGCCAGCGTCCAGCCTGGAAATTCGGAGCGGCCTGGCCGGCGCCTTCCCCGAGGTGCTTACTCCCGAGGCCCTTGGCATCCTGGAAGCCCTGGCGCCGCTCGATCTCGACCGCAAGGCGCTGATGTCCGAGCGAATCCTCCGGCGCGCCGCGCGACATCGACTCCACCTTCCCATCGAGTTTCTGGATCCGAACGAGCGCATGCCACGCACCGGCCTCCTCGTGAGCGAGGCCCGCGCAGGTGGGTTCACCGGGAGCACCATTCCCGCTGATCTCCAGCGCCAGTGGATCCAGGGGACCGGTCCCGCGGCACGGCCCGGTGCCACCACCGAGCAAAGCCTCCGCAACGTCGCCTACGCGCTCTTGTCCGGCGCTGACGGCTGGATGTTCGACGGGGAAGACGCCCTGGGCCAGGTGGCCACCATGTCGCTCGACAATCAGCGGAATCTGAAGCTGGCGATCGACCGGGATCCGCTATTTCTTCGGGTCGCACAATCCGTCGCGGAAGATATGAACCGGTGGGCCCAGGGGTTTCTCGGATCCGCCATCGTTCCCGACTGGGAGCACCAGCTGAGCTTCACCACCGTGATCTTCCGCCCCCGAGGTCTCCACCTCGATGATCGGCAGGTGCGCCTGACCGGCGGCGCGGGGTTCAGCGCGTCGATGGTCGACGTCACGCTTTACGTCGCCAGCAACCATCGAAGGCTCATGGCGGCGGGAGCATCGCTGGTGCTTTACCTGCCCAAGATCCAGACCGCGGAGGAGGCGGCCCTCTGGCACGACATTCTGAGTGCGCTGGAAGCGCAGCTTTCCCTGCCGGCTGGGACTATCAAGGTGTACGTGCTGGTCGAGCAGATCGAAGCCTGTTTCCAGCTGATGGAGATCCGCGCCGCGCTGGCGCCGCGCTTCGTGGGATTCAACACCGGCCGCTGGGATTACATCAACAGCGTTTCTGACGCGCTTGCGTGGGACAAGGGCTTCGTCAACCCGAACATCGACGCCATCACCATGACGTACGGCTACATGCGAAGCTACGAAGACCGGGTACGTCGTGCGGTGAATACGCCCGACCAGCAAGGGAGGTTCGCGCTCTGGCAGGGCGGGATGGAGCCAAATATTCCCGTCGGATCTGAAGCAGGAGTGCTGAGCGGGATGAAGCGAGCCATCGCCGGGGCGGAGCGGGAGCAGCGCGAGGGCGCGAGCGGCAAATGGGTGGCGCACTGGAAGATGGTGCCGATCGTGCGGTCGGTATGGAAGCTGACCGGACAGGACAACCAGGCGGGCCGAGCATTTCCTCCACTGACCTACACCGCGGAGGACGCCGCGGGCCTGATCCGACTCGAGCCGGCGCCTCGAAACGAGCGTGGCGCGCGAGATCTCCTGAGCGTGGCGCTGCAATATGGCAACGCCTTTGGCCAGGGGATGCAGGCGGCCGCGCTCAAGCCCGCGGATTTCTTCGGTAACGACGACGTACTGTACCTGATGGAAGACATGGCGACAGGGGAGATCCGCCTGAGCATTCTCTGGGAGTGGCTGCACAAAAGGGCGTCACTGGAAGGCAGCGCCGGCTCCGAGTCCGGAGCCACGCCTTTCACACCGGAGCTCTGCGCCCGGCTTCTCTACGAGGAGTACGCCAAGCTCCTGCAAGCCGGAGACCGCGATGTTCACGACAATTCCAAGCACACTACCCTGCCTATCGCCCTGGAGATCGTCACCGCGTACCTTGCCTCGGACGCCAAGCTGCCCTGGTACATCGACCTGCTCAACATCACCCTCGGCACCCACGATCTGGCCGAGGCCCGGCGCCGCATACGAGCCCTGGCCCAGGCGTTCGAGCTGGATGGTACCCGGCTTACCGCCAACCCGGACTTTTCCTAGCGCACGGTAAAAAACGCCTTACTCCGCGCGCAACGCCGCCATCGGATCCGCCCCCGCCGCCCGCCGCGCCGGTAGCCAGCTGGCCAGTAGCGCCACCCCCACGAAGAGCAGGGACATTGCCCCGAAGGTGAGTGGATCCAGCGCACTGACGTCGAAGAGGAGACTCGCGAGCAGGCGGGTCGCCCCGGCGGCGAGGACCAGCCCGATCACCACCCCGACGATCGCCAGCCGCATTCCCTCCCCCACCACCATGCCCTGCACGTCGGTGCGCCGTGCGCCCAGCGCGACCCGGATACCGATCTCCCGAGTGCGCCGGCTGACCGAGTAGGAGATGATCCCGTAGAGCCCCACGGTCGCGAGCAGCAGTCCGGTCAGTCCGAGTGCGCCCGTCACGATCGCCGCGACCCGCTGGGGCCAGAGCGCAATGCTGTTGGCGGTGAGCAGCGATGTGACGGCAGGCCGCGGCAGCTCGGGATCGATGGCGAGGACAGCGCGCTGAATGGCACCGGTCAGCTCGGCGGGGGCGACCGATGCCTGCACGATAAGGAACTGCGCCGGAACCCAGACCTGCGCAAGCGGCAGGTACACGTAGGGTGGGGTGACTTCGTTCAGCGAGCCATACTTCGAATCGCGCGCGATTCCCACGATCACGACGCGCTGACCCCGGAAATCGAATGTCCGCCCGAGACCGCTGCCGTCGGGCCAGTACTTTCGCGCCATGGTTTCGTTGACCACGGCCACCCGGGGGGCCCGCTCATCGTCTGTGGCGAGAATGCCCCGCCCGCCGGCCATGGCGATCCTGAGTACCGCAAAATAGTCTGCGTCCACATTGCCCAGCTCGACCCGCACCGTATCACCGCCCACCTGGATGAAGTCGGCGCTGGTGACCATGGTGAGCGGCAGGCGCTCGCTGAACGAGGCCCCGGCCACGCCGGGGATGGCTTGCACCCGCTCCCGAAGCTCCCGGTAGAATGCCCTGCCCCTGGTCGAGTCGTATCCCCACGACAGCGTATTGAGCGGGGCAGTTGCCACACCCAACTGCTCGAAGCCGGGCTTAACCCGCGCCCCCCGGTCCAGTGCCCGTAGGAAGAGGCCCGCGGCCACCAGCAGCAGCAGCGAAAGCGCGAGTTGTCCGGTGATCAGGAGGTTCCCTCCAAAGCTTCTCTTCCGGCCGCCGCCCGCCGAGTCGGATCGGAGCCGGGTGGTAATATCCTTGCCTGCAGCGGTGAGCGCCGGGCCCAGCCCAAAGATCACTCCGGTTATGAGCGAGATCAGCACCGCGACACCGAACACCCGTGGATCGGGAGCGAGCTCGAGCGAGGTCGGGACCTCTGCGGGAATCGGAATGCGCTCGAGCGCGCCGGTCGCGAAGACCGCGATGACCGCCCCGCCTGCAGCGCCAAGCGCGAACAGGAGGAGCGTTTCCGTGAGCAGCTGCCGAATCAGGCGCGCCCTCCCGGCGCCCAACGCGGTGCGGAGCGCCATTTCCCGCCGCCGGGTCAAAGCCCTCGCCGAGAGCATCGACGCCACGTTGACACTGGCGATCAGGAGGACCAGGCCCGCGGCCCCGAGCAGCAGAGCGAGAAAACCGAATGCCGCATCCCGTGCATCGCCGGGAAGGCCGTTGAGCCCGATCACTTCCGGGCTGGTGTATCGCCGAAAGCGGTTCGGCTCCGACGCATCGGCCGCGTACGCGGCGGTGAGCCCGGTCAGCTCGTGACGCGCCTCGGCGCGGGTTACCCCCGGTCGCATCCGGCCGAACATCCAGAGCCAGGGCGCGTCAGAGAGGTTGTCGAGGGGTCGCAGCTGCTGCTGCATCATCATCGGCACCCAGGCATTCGTCTCCAGGGGCGTGAAGACCCCGCGAAAATGGGGCGGCGTCACACCGATGAGGGTATAGGGATGACCGTTGACTCTCAAGACGCGCCCGATGGCGCCGCTGTCCGCGCCGAGCCGAGTGGTCCAGAATCCGTGGGAGACCACCACGACGGGATGCGTGAGCGGCGTCTGGTCTTCGGCCGGCACGAAAAACCGTCCAAGCTCAGGCCGCACGCCGAGCACGCTGAAGTAGTTCCCGCTCACGATGTTGCCGTAGACCGCGTTCCCTTCCCCTCCGGCCGCAATCGACAGGAACACCTTGCTCCAGACCGCGACTCCCTCCAGGCTGCGGCTCCGGTCGCGAATCCGCGCGTAGAAGTTGAACGAGGCGGAAACTCCTTCGCTCCCGTCAGGAGTTCGCCGCTGAATGGCGATCAGGCTCGCGCCGTCGGTCGTCCCGGGCAAGGACCGCAGCACGATGGCATTCATCGCGCTGAATATGGTGGTCACGGCGCCGCTGCCGAGTGAGATGACCAGCACGGCCACGACCGTGAAGACGGGGCTCTTTCTGAGCATGCGGAACGCGAAACGCAGATCGCCACCGAGTGCCTGCAGCATGCCGCCGCTCCTGACCAGACCGGTCGTCTTCGAGGTGGATGGCCGAGCCGCCCGGAAAGAATCGCGGCGCTCGAGAAATGCCGTCCCGACCAAGGAAGGGACGATGCGCAGCCACGCCCGCGCCGCGGCCAGCCTTCCCCGCGCACGAGCAGCCCGCAGCTGGTCCTGGAAGAGATCCTGCAGATCCTCGCCGAACTGCTCGCGAAAGCCTGTGGGAAAAAGCCGAAGCAGCAGCGACACCACGCGGCTCACGTGGCCCACCGACGGGACAACGCGCGGGCCGGCGCGGAGTCGAGCATGGCCCTGAGTCGTACCAGCTCCAGGCCGGTCACCTTGGCACCCAACGGGGTCAGCCGGTAGTACCGCCTGCGCTCATCCGCGAGGTCGGGAGCCGGGCGCCGCTCCGACTCCACGACCAGGCCGCCGGTCAGGAGTCGTTTGATAACCCGGTAGAGATTTCCCGGCTCCAGGTCGATGACGCCCCCCGAGCGCTCCGCGATGGCCTGCACCAGCCCATATCCGTGGAGCTCGTGCTCGGCCAGCGCCAGTAGGAGCGTGAGCTCGACCGGCTTGAGGGGAAGGTGGGAACGGGGGTCGCTAGTCATATGATCGTTTGTATCATACGCAGAAAGGGGCCGGGAGTTTCAGTCCCGGCCCCTCTCAGGCTTGCGAACGAACCGAAGCGACTACATCCCGGCGACGCCCCGCACGGCGCCGGACATCATGCGGACCTTGGCGCCGTCGCGCGCTGCACCCGCGTCGCCATCGAGCTCGGCGGCGAGCTTGTTGAGCGCATCCCGACGGGATGAGCCCGAAGCGCTCTCGGCGGAGTTGAGCGCGCGGCGTGCCGCTGCGATCTTGTCGGCCGCGAGCCCGCCGTTCCGCTCCAGCTGGTCGGCATAGGCCCGCGCCAGCGCGAAGCTGGCCGGCCACACGAGCTTCGGCTGACCCTGGGTGTTGAGATAATCGAAATGGACCGTCTTGGCGGCGTCGATCTCGTTCTGGGAAATCAGCGTGCTCGGGGTGAGCTCGAAGACGTCCAGGCCGCGAGCGATCTCGGAGCTCACCATGACGCCGTTGTACCAGTACACCGACCAGGAGCCGCCCATGGTAAAGCGGGTCGAGTCGACCGGTCCACGATCGAAGAAGGCGACTTCCTTCGGGTGGGCGGCATCGGTCCAGTCGAACACCGAGACACCACCCTGGTACCAGGCCTGCACCATCACGTCGCGGCCCGGAATCGGGATCAGCGAGCCGTTATGGGCCACGCAATTTTCCAGCGAGGTCTGCGCCGCCGGCATCTTGTAGTAGCCTTGAAACACCATCTTGCCGTTCACGATATTGAAGAGTGCATCGGCGCCCCACTGCTTCGGATCCGAGGCACGGCACTTCGGCTGTCCGCCGCCGCCCCACTCGTCCGAGAACAGCACCTTGGTGCCATCGTTGTTGAACGTGGCCGAGTGCCAGTAGGAGAAATTCGAGTCGGCCACTGCGGCGAGCCGAACCGGGTGGGCCGGATCGCGAATGTCGATGAGCAGGCCGTAGCCTTCACAAGCTCCGCCCGCCATGCCGATTGCCGGGTAGAGCGTTATGTCGTGACAGCTGGTGACGCCGGGGCGGTTCGGGTTCGGTGCTTCGGGCGGACCAAAACGGGCGAGGACCCACGCCGGAAGCCCCGCGCGAAGCGTGGCGCTGTCGGCAGCGGTCACTGCGGTTCCGCCACGCAATTTGACGATGCTGTCGAGCATTGGCTTGGTCCTCTCGGTCGAGAGGGCCATGTCCTGCCCGAAGGCATTGATGATGAACGCCCCGTCCCTCTTGGCCTTGGCGAACTCCGTCACATCGTCTGGCGCAAAGCCGTGCGACTTTACCGTTGCGAGCTCATTGAAGATGCGCGGCGAGCTCACGATGGCGGCCTGCTCCGGGTGCGCCAGCGGGACCTTGATGACTTCAATTCGGAATCTCGCCGTATTGGGATCGTCGGCGCTCTTGATACAGCCGGGCATTTCGGTCGGCGAGCGCGGCGGCGCGGAGCCCGACACGTAGATGTAGACGTTGTCCGGATCCTTCGGATCGACCAGCACCGAATGGGTGTGGGAGCCGCGGCAAGTCTGGATATTGGCCAGGTTCCGGGGGTGCGCAATGTCCGTGATATCGAAGATCCGGATTCCCTTGATGCGCTCGGTGCTCACCGTGTCTTTCACGCCCTGGTCGCCGCAATCGATGCGGCCGGTATTTCCTTCGGCGGATACGAACAGCAGGTTCTTGTACACCGAAACGTCACTCTGGGATGCGGGGCAGTAGTTGCCGACCTTGAGGCTCGGTGCCGCCGGGTTCGAGATGTCCCAAATCTGATAGCCGTTGTAGCTGCCCTGAATCACGTAGTTGCCGGTGAAGGCCATATCGGAATTGGTGCTGCCCAGAAACTTCGTCGACGGCGGGGTCTTCGAGATCAGGCGCATGTTCCACGCCGCCTCGGCCGCATCCATCTTGCCGGCACGGAGCCCGACACGCGGGTCGGGACTGGGCGCCATCGTCGAGCCCATGGCCTTGGGAGCCGGACTCATGGTGCCTGAAGAAGAGGGATGACCGCACGCCGCAACCGACACCAACGTGACCACAAGAGCCTTGTGCACCGATGTCATGACTGATTTCCTCTATTGGGGCGAAGTAACAAGAGCCGTGAGCATTTTTTCCATCCGGGTGACTTCGGTGGTTTGATCGATATTGACGTCCGACGCAAACTTGAACACCAGCTCGTCCTGGCCGGCGCCGTAGCTGCTGAACAGCTCATTCACCATGGTGATCGCGCCACGATGGTGCTGGATCATGAACTCCAGGAACAGCCGGTCGAAATTCGGGCCTTTGGCGGCGTCGAGCTGCTTCATCTGCTCTTCGGTCAGCATGCCGGGCATGAGCATCATGTGCTCCATGCCGCCCATCATCATCTTCATGCCCTTGGGGTTCGCTTCAGGCACCGGCTGGCGGCGGTCGGTAAGCCAGCGCTGCATCGTGACGATCTCATCCTTCTGGGCATTGATGACCCGCTCGCAGAGCACCAGGACCGCGGGGCTGGCACCGTGGCTGGGCGCCCAGCTCGCCATTTGAACGGCCTGAGAGTGGTGTCCGATCATCCCCGACATGAAGTGCACGTCGGCTTCAGTGTAGGGATAACGGGCGCTGTCGGCCCGAGCTTTGGCGATGGCGGCAGCCTGGCTCTGCATCGCCGCCGAGCCGGCCGGCTGGGGTGCGGGTCCTGCGACGGGTTTATTGCTGCTGCATGCCGAAGCGGCCGCAGCCAGCAGGAATGCCGTCATTCGAATGGAATGGAGTGAGGCCAAAACGATCAGTCTCCTGAGGAGGCCTGAGTTCAAAATTAATGGAAGTGTTTAGAGCGCGGAATATATCACCAATCTCCCTACGCCGCCCCGTAGACCGGAATCAGCGCACCGGAGGTCAGCCGGTTCTCGGGTGACGCCAGCCAGAGGATGGCCTGCGCCAGCTCGTCCGGTTTGGGCCATTTGGCGGTATCTGCCGCGGGCATCGCGGCCCGGTTGGCGGGAGTATCGATGATCGAAGGGAGGACGGCATTGACCAGAATTCCGTCGCCTCGAACCTCGACCGCCAGCGAGCGGGTCAGCGATGCCACCGCCGCTTTTGACACCGAGTAGGCAATCGAGCCTCCGACCGGCGCCTCGACGACCCGCGCCCCGACATTCACGATCCTGCCGCCGCCGCTGGCCCGCATCGCCCGCACCGCTTCCCGACAGCAGAGGAACGCGGTCACCAGGTTGAGCTCGATCTGGCGGTCCAGATCGGCGCGGGTAGAGTCGGTGATCGATTTGGCGGAGAAGCCTCCGGCGAGATGCACCGAGGCCCAGAGCGGTGGAAGTGCCGAGTAGTAGTGGGTGACTGCATGCTCGTCACTGAGATTGATTTGCCCGGTGACTCGCCTGCCCGGCTGGACCGCTTCCTTGGCAGGGCCGAAGAGGGGAAGGTGACACAGGGCGCCGGCGGCGACGAAGGCGGTCACCACCGCCTGGCCCAGCGCGCCATCGCCGCCGGTGATGACGACATTGCGTCCATCGAGAGCGAAGATCATTGGTCGATCGCCTGGTTCATGGGTCGACGCCCTCACGCATCGGGAGCGAGCAGAAAATAGATATCGGTCCGCCGGAGGGCCGGGTCGTCGTTCCAATGACCGTACACCTCCCAGCTCGCTCCACCCATCCCGCGCTCGTTGGACATGCACCACGCGATGATCGCTTCGTTGGCTCGGGCGATCTGGGAATATTCGCCCCAGTGGGTGGTATGAGCCGCCTCACCGGCCGGGGTCTCCGCGATGACCAGGCCAGGTGGCGGATCGATCGGCCCGGTGAGACCCACCCCGATCTCGACGTCCAGTACCGGTCCCGGGCCTCGGTACACCACCACATTCTGTCCGTCGAGGACAGCGCGGCCGGCATCATATACCCGTTGCAGCTGTGCGGGGATCTCGATCGGAAGCTGCTCCACCCGAAGGCGGGAGCGAATCGCCAGGAGGCGACGGGGGGAGACGATGGAGGTGGAGACCTGGTAACGTTGCGTCATTGGGACGCTGAAGATAGCACTGGATCGCCCCCGCGAGCGCCGGTAGCACTACCGCATGACCGCTCGCTCGGTGCAGGGAGGAGTGGTGCTGAACGATCGAGCTCGAGCCGGAACGCCTCGTGCACCGGAGAACCGCGGAAGCACCCAAGACAGAATCTCTTTCGACCCAGAACCTCAGGAGTCGCTCGGCAGCGTAACCCGGAAGACGGTTCGTCCGGGAGTCGACCCGGCCAGCTCGAGGCGCCCGCCGTGCAGCTCCGCGATGCGACGGGCAATCGCCAATCCCAGTCCGGCCCCGCTGGTGGCGCTCTGTTCGCTGCGGGAGCGGGCGGTGTCCCCCCGGAAGAACCTCTCGAACACCCGTTCCCGCGCCTCCTCCGGGATACCGGGGCCTGCATCGGTCACGGTGATCTCGCAGCGGTGATCGCTGCGCCGCATCCCGATCTCGATTTTCCCGCCCGCCGGCGAATACTTGATCGCGTTGTCCAGCAGATTGAGGAGGAGTCGGCCCAGCAGGTCGGCGTCGCCCTGGACCGGCGCTTCCACCAGCTGCTTGAGCTCGATCCGGATCCCGCGCTGCTCCGCGACGGAGCGCATTCCTCGGGCGGCATCGTCGAGGACATCCTCGAGGTTGAGTGGGCCCCGCCGCTCGACCAGGTGTCCCGAGTCGGCGCGCGACAGGAGGAACAAATCGTCGACGATGCGGCCGAGCCGTCTTGCTGCGTCGCCCATGACCGCCACCGAGGAGCGGTACTCCGCCTCGGTGCGGTGATCTCTGGAGAGCGTGACCTCCGCCTCGGTGCGCAGGATCGCCGTCGGGGTGCGAAGCTCGTGGGAAGCGTCGCTCACGAAACGCCGCTGCTGATCGAAGGAGCGCTCCAGGCGGTCCAGCAGGTCGTTCAGCACCCGGGCCAGGCCGATCAGCTCGTCGCCACCACCCACTGGAAGCCGCTCTCCCAGGTTGTTCGCGCCGATCACCGCCGCCTGAGACGCCATCGTTGCCACGGGCGCGAGGCTCCGGCCGGCCAGCCACGATCCCCCTGCGGCGGCGCACCCGATCAGCAGCGGGATCGCCACCAGGAATATTCGTCTGACCTCTGCCAGCATTCCCTCGATATCGCTCAGCGAATAGGCGCCGGTGAGGACGAGGCGACGGGGGCCGAGCGTGAGCGGGCGGAAGTCGACCCGAAAGGGTCCCTGCGGTCCGGCCAGCGTGATCGCCTGCGCCTGCGCGGGATCGCGCCCGTGGAGCGCGGCAATCGCCCGAGCTTCGGCCGCGGAATCCGAGCGTGGCGACATCGCGACGATGACCCCGGCGGAATCCAGGAT
>JBEPVJ010000024.1:0-11080 GCA_041691095.1 Gemmatimonadales bacterium | reverse complement strand
AGGCCCAGATCGACGACGCCCCCGTCGTCAAGCTGATCAACGGCATTCTGACCGATGCGGTGCAGCGGGGCGCCAGCGACATTCACGTCGAGTGTTTCGAGCACGAGCTGCGGTGCGCTACCGGGTGGACGGCGCTCTGCACGAAGTCATGAAGCCGCCGCTCCGGATGAAGGCGGCGCTGATTTCCCGTATCAAGATTCTCTCCCAGCTCAACATCGCGGAGCGCCGGGTCCCGCAGGACGGCCGGCTCAAGCTCAAGATGGGTAATCGGGTCATCGACTTCCGGGTCTCTACGCTGCCCTGTCTGTTCGGCGAGAAGATCGTGCTCCGAATTCTCGACAAGGGAAACCTGACCCTGGATCTGTCCACCTTCGGGTTCGAAGCGAAGCAGGAAGCCGATCTGCTCAAAGCCATTCTCAATCCCTACGGGATGGTCCTGGTCACCGGCCCGACCGGATCGGGCAAGACGACCACGCTCTACTCCGCTTTGCAGCGAATCAATACCATCGACACCAACATCATGACCGCCGAAGATCCGGTCGAGTACAACCTGCACGGCATCAATCAGGTGCAGGTGCGGAGCGAAATCGGGCTGACGTTTGCGGCGGCGCTCAAAGCGTTTTTGCGGCAGGACCCAAACGTCATCATGATCGGCGAGGTCCGGGATCTGGAAACCGGTGGTATCGCCATCAAGGCGGCGCTTACTGGCCACCTGGTCCTCTCCACGCTCCATACCAACGACGCGCCCAGCACCATCACCCGGCTCATCGACATGGGTGTCGAGGCATTCAACGTCTCCGCCGCGGTCAACCTGGTGGTGGCCCAGCGGCTGGTCCGGCGGATATGCAAGGAATGCAAGGCGCCGGCCACCTACCGGCCCGAGGAAATCAAGTCTCTGAGCCATGCGGGCATGAATCTTGACCAGATTCGAGCGATTCCCTTCATGAAGGGCAAGGGTTGCGAGACGTGTGGCGGGACGGGTTATAAGGGTCGCGCCGGCATCTACGAGGTCATGGCCATGAGTCCCGAACTCCGCCGGCAGATTCTGCGGGGCGCGTCGATCACCGAAATGCGTGACCAGGCAGTCGAAGAAGGCATGCTCACCCTTCGCATGGACGGCATCGTGAAAATCCAGAAGGGCGTGACCACCCTCGAAGAGGTCGTGAAGGAGACGGCGGCATGAGCCTCAACCTGCGGGCCCTGCTCCAGGAAATGATCGAACGGGAGGCCTCGGACCTCCACGTCACCGCCGGCGAGCGCCCCAAGCTGCGCATCGACGGCGACATCACCAACTCCTCGGTGGAGCAGGTGCTGACGCCGAAGGACACCCTGCAGCTCGCCTATTCGGTGCTCACTGAGCAGCAGAAGAAGCGGTTCGAGTTCGAAGACGAGCTCGACTTCTCCTTCGGCATCCAGAATCTGGCGCGCTTCCGCGGCAACGTCTTCAAGCAGCGCGGCTGCGTGGCGATGGTACTCCGGATGATCCCCTTCAGCGTGCGAACCTTCGAGGATCTGGGGCTTCCGCCAGTCACCGCCAAGCTGGCTGAGCGTCCGCGCGGGCTGATCCTGGTCACCGGCCCCACCGGCTCAGGCAAGTCCACCACGCTCGCCGCGATGCTCGACAAGATCAACAAGGAGCGAAAGAGCCACATCATCACGGTGGAAGATCCGATCGAATTCATCCATCGCCACCAGAGCTGTATCGTCAATCAGCGGGAAATCGGCACCGATACCAAGAGTTTCGCGTCGGCGCTGAAGTATGCGCTCCGGGAAGACCCCGACATCATCCTGGTCGGCGAAATGCGCGACCTGGAAACCATCGCCGCGGCGCTCACTATCGCCGAGACCGGACACCTGGTGCTGGCCACGCTGCACACCAACTCGGCGGCGGAATCCATCAACCGTATCATCGACGTCTTTCCGGCCAGCCAGCAGCCCCAGGTGCGGGCCCAGCTCGCTTTCGTGCTCGAGGGCGTGCTGACCCAGTGCCTGTTGCAGCGCTCGCGTGGCAAGGGCCGGGTCATGGCCTGTGAGATCATGGTGGCCACTCCGGCCATTCGCGCCCTCATCCGGGACGACAAGGTGCACCAGATCTATTCGGCGCTGCAGTCCGGCAAGAAGCACGGGATGCAGACGATGGTGGATTCGCTCTACCAGATGTACATGAACCGCGAGGTCACCAAGGAAGAGTGCCTGCGGGTGGCCAGCGACGCGAATGAGTTTCTCCGGGCCATCGGTGAGAAGCCGATGGAGGAGCAGGGCATCGCTTCGATGGACAAGGCCGGGCCCTCGATGGCCCGCCGCTAGACACTGACGGGAGGTACGATCATGCCGATGTTCGAGTATACCGCGAAGAACGCCACGAGCGGCCAGATCCTGAAGGGGACGCTGGATGTCCCCACCAAGGAAGAAGTCATCGCCTTCATCCGGAAAAACCGGATGATTCTGGTGAGCACCCGCGTGGCGCCGGCCCAGGTCAGACTGCCGTCGCTCCGGAAGGGTGTCAGCACCCGGGACGTCGTGATCTTCACGCGGCAGTTCGCCACGATGATCAACGCCGGCCTGCCGCTGGTCCAGTCACTCTCCATCCTGGCGCAGCAAACCGAGAACAAGACGCTCAAGGAAGTCACCAAGGCGGTGGTCTACGACGTCGAGGCCGGCAACACCCTGGCCGACGCGCTCCGGAAGCACCCCAAGGCCTTCCCCGAGCTCTACGTCAACATGGTGGCAGCGGGTGAAGCGGGCGGCATCCTGGACACCATTCTGCTCCGGCTCGCCACCTTCCTCGAAAAGAACGACGCGCTGGTCCGCAAGGTGAAGGGCGCCATGGTGTATCCGGCGGTCATCATCTCGGTCGCGGTGATCGCGGTGGCGGTGCTGTTGATCTTCGTCATCCCGACCTTCTCGTCGATGTTCGCTTCGGTCAACATGACCCTGCCGCTACCCACCCGGGTGGTCATCGGTGCGTCGCACGTCCTGACCCGCTACTGGTGGCTCATCATCGGCGCGATCGGCCTGGGCCTGTTCGGGCTCCGGCAGTACTACGCCACCGCCAACGGGAAGAAGACCATCGACGGCGGCCTGCTCAAGGCGCCGGTCCTGGGCGACCTGCTCCGCAAGTCTGCGGTGTCCCGTTTTACCCGGACGCTGGGCACGCTGATTTCCTCCGGCGTGTCGATTCTCGATGGCCTCGAGATCACCGCCAAGACCGCGGGCAACCGGGTCATTCACGATGCGATCATGTCGTCACGCCAGTCTATCGCCGGTGGTGAAACTATCGCCGGTCCGCTGCTCGCCTCGGGCGTGTTCCCGCCCATGGTGATCTCGATGATCTCGGTCGGTGAGCAGACCGGTGGCCTCGACGAGATGCTGGCCAAGATCGCCGACTTCTACGACGCCGAAGTCGACGTCGCAGTGAGCGCGTTGCTCTCCCTGATGGAGCCGATCATGATCGTGGTGCTCGGCGTCATCGTCGGCGGCATGGTGGTGGCGATGTATCTCCCGATCTTCGACATGGTGAACGCGGTCCAATAGAGTGTTCGCCGGTGGTCCCAGACCAGCGGGGCGGTGCCGGTTGGCGCCGCCCCGCTGCTGTTTGTAAGCGATCCAGCGGGCGGCGGGTGGTCGAGGCGCAGGGCCCTATCCCCTGCTGCGCGGCTGCACCAGGGCGCAGCCCGGCAAAGCCGCTGGGGATTCGTGGAGTTCCCCGCGCGGAACGGAGAGTGCGCGCCTTGCGACGACTTCCGGCACCCCCAGATACCTGTCCCCGATCGTCACGCGCCCGACCCTCACCGGCCGGGCGTGGAATTCGGTGCGCATTGGTTGACATAGGGGGTGGGGGTATACTATCATGTGGGGGCTAAGACACTAAGAGGCTAGAGCATGTCGATCGACCGGGTTGTGGTTCTTGCGGGGGGCCTCGTCGCGATTGCCTGGATCAACTGGTATTTCTTCCTGAGCCGTCGAACCGAGGCCTCCGCAACCGCCACTGCCTCGGGCGTCCAGGAGATCCGCGTCACGGTGGCAGGCGGCTACTCGCCCCGGGTTATTCGCGTCAAGACGGGTCGGCCGGTCCGGCTGATGCTCGAGCGAACTGAAAACAATCCCTGTTCCGAGGAGATCGTCATCCCCGATTTCGGTATTCGCCGATTTCTCCCTGCGAACGCCGTCACCGCGGTCGAGTTCACCCCTTCTGTCGGGGGAACCCACGAAATCACTTGCGGCATGGGGATGCTGCACGGCCAGGTAGTCGTCGAGTGAATCGCACCGTCACCCTACCGGTTTCCGGGATGACCTGTGCGGCCTGCCAGGCCCGGGTGCAGCGTGCACTGGAGAAGGCACCCGGCGTAGAGGAAGCCACCGTCAACCTGCTGCTCAACTCAGCGACCGTCAGGTTCGATCCTGGACTCACCTCGCCGGAGCAGCTGGTCGGCGCCGTTCGGGGCACCGGATATTCCTCGCACGTTCCATCGGATGCCCCCGACCTGGCCGCCGAGGAGCTAGCCAGAGACGTCGAGGCGAGCCGGGAGTTCCGCGAGCTTCGGCTGAAGGCGGGCGTCAGTCTGGCGATCGGCCTGATCGCCATGGTCCTCACCATGCCGCTCATGGCGCACCACTCCGACCCGTTACTCTCCTTCGCGGCTCGGTGGGTGGATTCGCCGATTCGAGGGGCCATGCCCTGGCTCTATCGGGCCTCGCCCCGTGCCCTGTCCTACGGGCTGCTCGCCGTCACCCTGTGGGTTGTCACCTGGGCAGGCAGGCATTTCTACATCCGCGCATTCCAGGCATTCCGGCATCGCGCTGCAGATATGAACACCCTGATCGCGGTCGGGACCGGCGCCGCGCTCCTCTTTTCGATCTTCGTCACCCTCGATCCGGGATTTTTCCGGGCCCGCGGTGTCGCTCCCGACCTCTACTACGAGGCGGTGATTCTGATCATCGCCCTGATTTTGACCGGCAACGCGCTCGAGGCCCGCGCCAAGCGGCGAACCGGCGCCGCGCTCCGGACGCTGACTCTGCTGCAGCCGGCCTTCGCGCGCGTCGTGCGGGACGGATCCGAGCTCACCCTCCCCGTCGCCCAGGTGGCGGTGGGAGACACGGTGAGTGCCCGGCCCGGAGAGCGGATTGCGGTGGACGGGACGGTTGTCGAGGGGACGAGCGCGGTGGACGAGTCGATGCTCACCGGTGAGTCCCTGGCCGTAGAGAAGGTGACCGGCAGCCGGGTCGTCGGGGGCACGATCAATGGCACCGGCGCTTTCCGCTACCGCGCGACGGCCGTGGGTCAGGAAAGCGTGCTCGCCCGCATCGTGAGCATGCTGCGCGATGCGCAGGGCTCGCGGGCGCCGCTCCAGCGACTCGCCGATCGCATCAGCGGGATCTTCGTTCCGGTGGTGATATCCCTCGCCATCGCGACGTTCGTGCTTTGGTATCTGCTCACGCCCGAAGCGTCCTTCGTGCGCGCCTTCGCCGCGGGGGTATCGGTCCTCATCATCGCCTGTCCCTGTGCCATGGGTCTCGCGGTCCCGACCGCGATCATGGTCGCGACAGGCCGGGCTGCGAATCTGGGGTTTCTCGTGAAAGGGGGGGAGGCGCTGGAGCGGGTCGGACGAATCGACATGATCATGCTCGACAAGACCGGTACCATTACCATGGGGAAGGCGGTGCTGACCGATGTGGTTGGCCACCCCGAGGAATCCGACCTTTCCTGGCTCGGCGCGGTGGCATCGCTCGAGGCGGTATCTGAGCATCCTGTTGCCGCCGCCATCTCCCATGGCGCTGCTGCCCGGGGCGTCAGGGTTGACCCGGTGACCGGGTTCACCGCCGAGCCGGGTCGTGGGGCCTCCGGTACGGTAGCGGGGCATCGCGTCGTGGTGGGGAACGAGGCCATGCTTGCAAAGGAAGGGATCGACCCCGCTCCGCTTCGACCGGCCGCCGCCCTGCTGGCTGCGCAAGGGAAAACCGCGGTCTACGCGGCAGTCGGTGGAGCGCTGGTTGGTTTGCTCGCGGTGGCCGATCCGGTTCGGCCCTCCTCGGCGGCAACCGTCGCCGCGTTTCGGAAGCTTGGGCTCGAGGTCTCGATGGTCAGCGGGGACAACCAGGTCACCGCGGAAGCGGTTGCCGGCCAGGTCGGAATCCAGCACATCGTGGCGGGGGCGCTGCCTGACGGCAAGGTTGCCGAGATCCGCCGGGCGCAGGCGCACGGTCGTGTCGTCGCCATGGTGGGCGATGGAGTGAACGACGCACCGGCGCTGGCCGCCGCCGACCTGGGCATCGCCATCGGCGGCGGCACGGATATCGCCGCGGAAGCCGCCGATGTCGTGCTGATGCGGCCCGATCTGGCGATCGTGCTTCAGGCCCTCGGACTTTCCCGAAAGACGGTCCGGGTCATGCGGCAGAACCTGTTCTGGGCCTTCATCTACAATGTGATCGGCATCCCGGTAGCCGCGGGCATTCTCTATCCCAGGTTCGGCATTCTGCTGAGCCCGGTGCTTGCCAGCGCGGCCATGGCGCTGAGCTCGGTCTGCGTAGTGGGGAACAGCCTGCGATTGCGGAAATTCGTCTAGGCGCACAGGTGCAAAGGGTGCCAAGCGCGCAAGGAATCCAGGGAGACATATGAGCGAACGAACCAAGGAAGCCGACGCCGCGGCGCGCTGCGGCTGCGAGCTGGAAGATTCCTCGGAAGGCCGGAAGGCCGTTGGTGTCGATCCCGACCTCAAAGACCGGAATCAGAAGCGGCTGCGACGCATCGAAGGGCAAGTCCGCGGGCTCCAGAAGATGGTGTCCGAGGATCGCTATTGCCCGGAGATCATGGTGCAGATTGCTTCGGTCCACGAGGCGCTCCGCTCGGTGGGCCGCGAGCTGATGCGGAACCATCTCCGCCACTGCGTCACCCAGGCGGTGCGGGCTGGCGGCGCCGAAGCCGAGTCGACCTACGACGAGCTGCTTGATCTCATTTACACCACTTCCCGGTGAGCGCCGTTCAGGGAGTCCTCGAGGTTACCGGCAACGCCGGCGGTCACCTGCGCCGCAGGGAGGCGGGTTATTTGCCTTCCGGAGGCGACGTACGGGTGGCCGACCGGTTGATCCGCCAGCACGGTCTCCGCACCGGGGACGACATCACCGGCGAGACCCAGAACGGCCGGGGTGGCGCCGCGCTGGAGCGGGTTAGCGGCGTCAACGGCTCGACGCCGGGCGCCGCGGGAGATCGTCCCGAGTTCAACCGGCTGCCGGCCGTGCATCCCAACCAGCAGCTGGTGCTGGAACCGGTCCTGGCCCGGGGCGGTCAGCCCGATCTGACCAACCGGGTCATCGACCTCCTCTGTCCGTTCGGAAAGGGTCAGCGGGCCCTGATCGTGGCGCCGGCCAAGGCCGGCAAGACCATGGTGCTGCAGTCGATTGCTTCGGGGGTGAGCCTCAACTATCCCAAGGCCGCTCTGTTCATTCTGCTGGTGGACGAGCGCCCCGAGGAAGTGTTCGAGATGGAGGCGGCCGGCGTAGGCGAAGTGATCGCCTCGAGCTTCGACAACCCGCCTGCGCAACACGTGGCGGTCGCCGAGCTGCTGCTCGAGCGGGCGCGCCGACGAGTCGAGCTGGGACTGGATGTGGTGCTGATCGTGGATTCGCTGACCCGGCTGGCGCGGGCCTATAACGCCTCGGGAAAGGGTTCCGGCCGCACCCTGTCCGGCGGTCTCGATTCCCAGGCAATGGAACGCCCCAAACGGTTCTTCGGCAGCGCCCGCAAGGTGGACCCCGCTCACGGGGGCGGTTCGCTCACCATCATCGCCACCGCCCTCATCGATACCGGCAGCAAGATGGACCAGCTGATTTTCGAAGAATTCAAGGGGACCGGCAACAGCGAGCTGGTCCTGTCGCGAGAGTTGTCGGAGCGGCGTATCTTCCCCGCCGTCGATTTGCTGGCCAGCGGCACCCGGAAGGAGGAGCTGCTGCTGTCCGAAGCCGGCCTCGCCGCCTCCCGGAAGCTGCGCCAGCGAATCGCCAGGATGACACCGCTCGCCGCCATGAACGACCTGATCACCGACTTGCGCCGTTATCCCGCCAACGCGGCGCTGATCGAATCCCTCAAGGACTCCTGAGGGCGCCCGCGTCCCCCTGATCCGGAGTCCCATGTGATTCGAGTCGCGTCCCTCGTTGGCTTGTTCCTGGCCGCACCGCTGGCCGCACAGACTCCCGATCAGTCCGCACCTCCTCGCCCCATCGCCCACGCGGTACGGGTAGCCGTGCCTCCGGTCCTGGACGGTCATCTCGACGACGCGGCCTGGACCGGCGCCGTGGTCCTGACCGACTTCCTCCAGCACGAGCCCTTTGACGGCCGCCCCGCCACGGAGCGTACCGAGGTGCGCATCGTGTACGACCGGTCGGCGATCTACATCGGGGCGCGGCTCTACGACCACGATCCGGCCGGGATCGTCCGGGGCGAAGTGCGCCGCGACGTGGATCTGAAGGAGCAGGACGCTTTTATCATCGTGCTCGATACCTACAAGGACCGCCAGA
Source organism: Gemmatimonadales bacterium (assembly GCA_041691095.1). GTDB lineage: Bacteria > Gemmatimonadota > Gemmatimonadetes > Gemmatimonadales > GWC2-71-9 > JABFSM01. The sequence continues at coordinate 2,569 of JBEPVJ010000024.1, read as the reverse complement.
ACGGCTTCGTGTTCGGGACCACACCCGCCGGTATCGAGCACGACGGGCAGATCACCAAGGAGGGCGACGGCGGATTCGGCGGGCCGAGCAGCACGCCACGCAGCGGGCAGACCGGCGCCCCCAATCTGAATTGGGACGGCACCTGGAAGGTGGTGACTTCGGTCGATTCCCTCGGCTGGACCGCCGAGTTCCGGATTCCCTTCGAGACGCTTCGGTATGCCGGCGGGAAGAACCAGGAGTGGGGGCTCAACCTGGCCCGCTACATCCGGCGGAACAGCGAGGAAGTGTTCTGGTCTCCGATTCCGCGTCAGTATTCTCTCTACCGGGTCTCCCAGGCCGGCACGCTGACCGGGCTCGAGCTCCCCTCCCGCCGCATCGCCCTGGTGACACCGTATGCGCTGGGCGGAGTGGAACGGGACTTCGAGCATGCAACCGGCACCGACCTGTCGGCCCGGTTCGGCGGCGACGCCAAGCTCGGTCTGACCCAGAGCCTGACCGCCGACCTGACCTATCACACCGACTTCGCGCAGGTCGAAGCTGATGAGCAGCAGATCAATCTCACCCGCTTCAACCTCTTCTTTCCGGAAAAGCGACCCTTCTTCCTCGAGAACGCCGGCACGTTCGCGGTGGGCACGCCCCAGTCGGTGGAGCTCTTCTTCAGCCGGCGGATCGGGATTGCGGCCGATGGGCGCGAAGTGCCGCTGCTCGGTGGCGGGAGGCTGACCGGTAAGGCTGCCGGGCTGACCCTGGGCGTTCTCGATATCCAGTCCGAGCGGGTCGATGCGGCGGGAGCCGCTCTCATTCCGGCGAACAACTACTCGATGGCGCGGGTTCAGAAGGAGCTGCCGCACCGGTCTCAGGTAGGAGCCATCGCGGTGACCCGGCTTAACACCGACAGCACCGCCGATTACAACGTGACCGTGGGAGCCGACGCGCGGATCGGGATCGGCGACGTGGTCAATATCGACGCCTGGGCCGCGCACACCGAAACGCCTTCCCGTCCCGGGGCCTCAAGTGCGGTGAACCTTGCCGCCAGTTATACCACGCGGAACTGGGAGCTGGGTCTGGCGGCGCGACAGGTGGACCGCGACTTCAACCCCGAGGTCGGCTTCCTCGAACGGGACAGCAGCTTCCGCTACTACACGCTGCGAGTGCTCCGGCATCTTCGCACGCCGCACCTGAGCTGGTTCCGCGAAGTCCGGCCCCACATCACCCTCCGGCAGTACGACGACACCCGAGGCCGGCCGGAGAGCCGGCTGATCCACATCGACGACCACTTCCTCTTCGCCAACGGGGCTTTCTTCGAGTTCCCCGGACTCAATTTCATCCGGGAAGCGCTTCAACGGCCGTTCGCCATCGCGGAGAACGTCACACTGCAGCCCGGGGTGTACGACTGGTTCGAGTTCACCACGAATGTGAATACCAATCTCAGCGCCCGGTATGCGGTGACCGGAACCTTTACCACGGGCGGGTTTTATACCGGCCACCATACCAGCGTGCAGTCGACCTGGTCGGTCCGCCCCGACGATAAATTCCTGGCGGCGTTCCGCCTGGGATACGAGGACGTCCGATTGAAGGAAGGCGATTTTACGCGGGTCCTGCTCGGCCTCCGCCTGGCCTATTCCTTCACGCCGAGCATCTATCTCCAGTCCCTGACCCAGTACAACAATCAGTCGCGAAGCCTGTCGTTCAACATGCGGTTCGGCTGGCTGGGGCCCGCCGGCACGGGATTGTTCGTGGTGTTCAACGAGGGGAGGGCGACCGGCGAAAACGCCCGGCCATTGGACCGGGCGCTCCTGGTGAAATTCACTCGACAGCTGGACCTGGGGAAGTAACCCGCTAGTGGCGCACCTTGAGCGCGGCGCCGAGTGAATCCGCCAGCAGCTTGAGCAGGTTGCGGCCCCGGTGGTCCCGCACGTTCAGGTTGACGCCGTTATGATCGGCGTGGAAATCCACCAGGCTCTTGCCGGCGTCGTCCCGCACCGAGATTGCCGCCCCGTTGGAATCCGCCTCGAGGGTAAAGCTTCCCTTGCCCGGCCCATCCTGGCTACGGATGTCGAAGTTGCCATGAGCCCGCACGCCGCCGTGTGGGCTGGTATTGAGCGAGGCGTCGAGGCTCCGGATGTCCGAGCGGTTCCAATGGTCCACGTCGCGCTGAAGCAGAAACAGCGGGCGGGTGACCGCGCCCGGCTCGAAGATGATCTTGCCGGTTTCCACCAGATCGCCGGCGCTCAGCTCGGCGCCCGCCGCGCAGCGAAACCCGACACGCTGGTCGACGTGGGCCACGTCGTCCGTAGTGAGCGAGCAATCCCGCAGTGCGTCGAGGATGTTGTCGTCGGCAAGTGCCACCCGTACCGTCACCCGGCCCGGATCTCCCGGAGCGGTGCGCTGGATGTCGATCCCGGTGACGCTTCCGACGTTGTGGCCGTCGAAACGGAACTTGAGGTTGGCGAGCTGGAGCGGAAGCCGAGAGCTGGCTGTCGCCAGGAACTGGCGGACCTCCGATTTGCCTTTGCGGACCGCGGCCATGGCGGCGGTGCCGATGCAGAAAACGAGGAGCGCACCTGTC
>JBEPVJ010000023.1:0-11087 GCA_041691095.1 Gemmatimonadales bacterium | reverse complement strand
ATGGCGTATGTCCGCGGACTAGACATCGACGGCCTCTCAATCGTGACGACCGAAAAAGCCATGGCGCAGAACGAGATGGTCCAATATCAGAACTCAGCCACGCCCCTAAGCGCGATCGGCCTGTTGGAGGCTCTGTATCAAGGCCAGGGCCTCTCTGCTTCGAGTCGACAGCTTCTCCTGGCGTGGCTTATTGAGACCCCAACGGGGCCCAGGCGACTAAGAGGGCTCTTGCCGCCAGGCACAGTCGTCGCCCACAAGACCGGTACCGATCAAACGCGCGAGGGCCTGACCCGCGCGACGAACGATCTGGGACTGATCACATTGCCCGATGGCCGTCACCTCGCCGTGGCGGTCTTCGTCGCTGATTCGCGCGCCGACGAAAAGGCGCGGGAAGGCGTCATCGCGAGCGTTGCAGCTGCAGGATGGCGCTGCTACATGTTGGCCACAACGCCCTGATCTTCATGGAGCGTATGCCTAGCCAGCGCTTGCTGCCGAGGGCGCGGCCAGGTTCTGCCCTCTTGAACAAGGTTCTAAGCAGCGCGCCACAGCAGAAGCGGGATTCGTTGAATGGCGCCACGCATTTGCCTTTGAGGACAGAGGCTCGAATGGATCAATCCACTCCCAACTTCGATCGCTGGCACACCCGCCCGATGCGCGACGAGCGGAAGGGCCCTCAACCTCGGTTCTTTCAACGCCCGACTTGGGCGGTTGCCCGGATGCTGCCCAGCGCTGTGACAGCGTTCGGGGCAGAACAGCCGACAGTGCCGCCGCGTTGACCATGTCCTGGCGCGAGCTCGGGGTGATTGGGCTGTTGCTCGCCGCGCCTGGCCTGTCGGGCTGCCGCGAGCCGGCGATGGCGGTACCGGAACTCCGCATCACCGCCGACGAGTACGGATACCACATGCCCGATTCCGTGTCGGCCGGGCTTGTGCACATCACGTTGCGCAACGCTGGCCGCGACATTCACGAAGCAATGCTCGTGCGGTTCACCGATACGATCGGTACCGCCGCTGCCTACGTCGACAGCGTCCGCGCTCACGTGGACTTCCCCAGCAATGCCCAAGACATCGGTGGTGCGGCGCTCACCCTGCCGGGCGATTCGAGCGGCGTGTGGCTCCAACTGACGCCGGGCCACTATGCGGTCGTCTGCTGGAAAGGTGATCATCTCGTCCGCGGTATGGTCCACGACCTCCGGGTCGTTGGGTCGACTCGTGTCCCAGACAAGCCGCCGAGGGCGACACGGCAGCTCACGCTGGTGAATTTTGCATTCGAGCTCGACGCGCCATTCACCGCCGGACGGCAGGTCCTCCACGTACGTAACGCCGGCAGTGAGGCACACGAAGGCGACATCTTCAAGGCGACGCCGACCGCCGGCTTGCGCGAATACCTCGCATGGCTCGATGCGGACGAGCACGGGTTGCCCCCTGTAACACCCGTAGCCGGGTTCGGCGACCTGTATCCAGGAAAGGAAGCATGGGTCGACTTGCTTCTCACACCAGGCCGATACTTCATCGTTTGCACAGTGCCGGCGATGGCAGACAAGCGGCCGCACTACAAGCGTGGCATGTTCACCGAGTTCTCAATCGACTCGTCTCGGCGCTAGGCCGGTGCGTGCTGGAGATCGCGACTTGCCATCGAACGATCGTTGAACCCGACGAACGATCCTCCGATGGCTCGCGGCGCTCGTTTTGTTTGATTCGCTCACGGGTTAACTCCGGCGCACAGACAGCGCTCGACGCTTTCGGATACTTGATGACTCCTGACCGACATTCTATCACCCTGCTGGCGCTGAACGTTCTCGCCGCCTGCGTCCACACGGGAGTTCCCGCGTCGACGGCGAAGTCGAGTGAACACATATTCCGCTACGTGCAATTGAGCGCCGGGCGCGTGAATCTCGCCGAACAGCTCCCGTACGACGTGCGGGCCGCGGCCGCGGTCGCTCCGGGGGATACGGTCGTGCCTCTGCCGCGCGGATCGTTCGTTGGTGCGGAGCGAATCACGCTATACCTCACCCCCGACGGGCGGCTGAGGGGCGCGGTCATCGATTATCCAGCGCGCATCGATTTCGAGGCCCTGCTCCGTGAGTACGCTTCACTTGGGCCGCCCACTCGTACCCAGGAGCAACGCCGAGGCGAAGAGCCGAGCACGGTGGCGAGTTGGCAAGATGCGCGCACTACGTTTCGGCTGCGTCGGGATCCAAACCGAAACGCGTGGACAGTACGTGGCGAATTGTGGGACCGCGCACTTACGGAAAGAGTGCGTTAGTGAACAAGAGCTATTGTCCATCGGCAACGGATTTGGATGGGCCGTATTAGGGAATGGCCTCCTGGGCCGTATTCGGGCGGGCACTGGACTCGATACACCTCCGGAAATGACCGCCACCTATCCACCCTCGACGCGAGGTGCTTCTCGCATGTGGCTGCTCCCAGTCGCCTTCCTTGGTCTTGTTGTCGGTGACGGCCTGTTTCTCTACTGGCTTCTCCACGACTATCACGGCATCAGCGCGATCATGCAGGATCGACTTGCTCTCAGCTTCATTGTCGACGCGCTTCTCACCCTCGGCATTCTCACCCTACACTTCGCCAGTAGTCCCCCCGGCCGGGTACGGTGGCCGTGGTTCCTCGTGCTCTCCTTGATCGGCGGTCTGTGTTTTGGGCTCCCGTTCTACTGGTGGCTCAACAAACGCGGGAGCGTCGGCGTTTCGACCGCCACCTGACAAGGGCTTGACGCTGACGGTCCGGCGGCACCTGGCAGTGCGGGGTCAGGGGTTCGATCTCCGCTACCATCGCCATGCGATCCCGGCGCCGACAAAATGTTCGTGCCCTGCGGTTGTGCCGAATCCGTGGCCGGCGCGAAGATCCGCCTGCAGCTGATAACCGATCAGGTAGGTCAGCCCGCCATCGATGAAGTTTGCCGACGTCGCACTGCCCCCGATTCGGCCTACAGCCAGTCCCTCCCCGAAGAGCGACACCTTGGAGCTGGCGGCGAACCAGACCGCCAGGCTTCCCCAGCCGTGGCTTCCCCACTCGACGCCGTCGTACACAGCACCGAATCCAATGTTGGAATAGACCGAGAAGGGCCCGGACGTCGTCCAGCTCGCCGCGAGCTTGGCCTCGGGCTGCGCCTTGCCGGCGGTCCGGTTTGCTGCGCCGGTCGGCAGCGTGGTCGCGGCGAGAAATCCGAGTCGCGGCAGGAGGCCATGCACGCTGTCGGGCGCGGTGTGCAAGGCCAGCTTCGCGCCGACCTTGAGGTCTTCCAGCCCACGGGTCGTCGGCAGACCGGTGGCCGAGCGGATGCCATAGGAGTTGGCGAAGAATCTGAATTCGGTGCGCCCACCAACGCCGGCGCGCAACAGCACCTCACCGGCGCTCCAATAGGCCACGCCCTCGATACGATCGTCGGTGACGCCGGCTTCGACTTGAACCGCGCGGGCCGGCAGGACAGTCGGGCCGTCCGTATAGCCGGGGCGGTCCGCGATCACGGGTCCGGGCGGGGGGTGCAAAACGGCGCAGGCGCTTGTAACCGTCAGGACGGCCGCGGCGGCGAGGAAACGGGTCAGATGTAGGCCTGCTCGCCATGCAGCGTCTGGTCCAGGCCGAGCTCTTCCTCGGCCGCGGTCACCTTCACGGCGGTAAGCTGATCGATCACCTTCAGCATGACATAGGTGAATACGAACGCATAGCCCGCCGCCGCAGCCACCGCGCCGATTTCCACGAGAAAAAATCGGGTGCCTCCATTGAACAGCCCGTCGGCCCCGCCATCGGGATTGACCACCTTGCTCGCGAAGAGCGCCAGCGAGATCACCCCGACCACGCCGCCCACACCGTGGACCCCCCACACGTCGAGGGCATCGTCCCACTGCAGCCGGTTCTTGAGCCAGATGGCGTAGTAGCACACCACGCTGGATACCACGCCGATGAGCACGGCCGTCCCCGTGGTCACGAAGCCGGCCGCGGGAGTGACGGCGGCCAGGCCGGCGATCGACCCGGTCAACAGTCCGACGAATTTCGGCTTCTTCTCGATGACCCATGCCAGGACCAGCCAGGTCATCGCCGCGAAGGAGGCCGCGACGTCGGTGTTGAGAAAGGCGATCGACGTAATCGGATCGACCTTGAGCTCGCTGCCGGCGTTGAATCCGTACCAGCCGAACCAGAGCAGGCCGGTGCCCAGGGCCACCAGCGGAATGCTGTGCAGGCCCGCGTCGGCCACCCGCCGCTTGCCCACGTAGAACACCGCCGCCAGCGCCGCGAAACCCGCCGTCGCATGCACCACGATCCCACCGGCGAAATCGAGCACCCCGTAGTGCTGTAGTATCCCGCCGCCCCATACCATGTGGGCCACCGGGAAGTACACCAGCAACAGCCAGGCGACCAGGAACAGCAGATAGGCCTTGAAGGTCACCCGGTTCGCGAATGCGCCGGTAATCAGTGCCGGCGTAATCTGGGCGAACATCATCTGGTAGGCCACGAATACCACCAGCGGAATGGTCGGCGACCCGGGGAACGGGGTCGTCGCCGTGACGCCGTGAAGAAACGCCATGTGGAAGTTGCCGATAACGCCGGCGATGTCGGGATTGGCGGCATCACCGTAGCTCCCGCTGAACGCCATCGAATACCCGCACACGACCCAGAGCACCGTCGTCACACCCATGGACACGAAGCTCTGGATCATGATGGTGAGCACGTTCTTCCGGCCGACCAGGCCGCCGTAGAAAAACGCCAGCCCCGGGGTCATCAGCATGACCAGGCTGGTGGACACGAGCATGAACGCGATGTTGCCGGTATCCCAATGCATCGTCGCCTCGCGCCCGGAATCGGGCAGGGAGTCAGGAGCTGCCGCGGAGGGAGAGAGGTTGCCGCCGGATGATGGCGCTGTCAAGTCGACGCCGGTTCCACGGTCTGCTGCGTGAACGCCCGACCATGGAACAATTGTGGTCGCGGTAGTCGTAGGGTACCGCAGGGCGTACCACTTCTTGGCATCCAGCGATACCGGGTCGATATTCGCTCCTCACCCGGAGTCTATTCAGGCCCGTCGCTCCCGACGGCGCTCCGCGTGAAGTGGGCAGTCCACACGAACGGGTACGTGATCTCGTCTCCCGCCGTGACCGGTGAGGGGCCTTTGCGCCTTGGCCGACCGATAGCCGGGCCGGCCAGGGCTTCCCGGCAACTCGAACAAATATTGAACATCCACTTCATTCGACAGGATCAGCCAATGCCATCAAGTGACAATTCGGAGTCGCGTCGCGCCTTTGTACAACAGATGGGGCGTGCCGCGTCCGCCGTGGCCCTGGTCGGCGCGTCCTCGCCGGCCCTCGCCGCCGCGGCAGCGGGACCTCATGTGGTCACTCCCACTGCCGAGACCACATGGGATCTCGCATGGATCCCGAAGCTCGCCAGCGCCACCGATCGTGCGGTATTCGATTGGCCGAGTCTCGGCAATCCGGCGGATCCCACCATCGTGGAACTCGCCGATCGGTACCTGAGGAACTGTGCGGCCGCGTACGGAACCGCGCGGTATGTCGTGCAGATCGTGCTGAATATTCGGACGCAGGCGGTCCCCGCCGGCTTGAACGACGCGATGTGGCGACGCTTCGGGTTAGGCGTCGAATACAAGGTCGACGATCCGACGACCTCGCAGCCCGCGGTACGCAATCCATTTTTGTACCGCGCCCCTGATCCGGCGCCGGGGGTCGCGTTGCCCAGTCTCGCGGACCTCCAGCGCGAAGGCGCCATTATTCTCGTCTGCGACTTTGCGCTGACGAATCTGTCCAAGCGGCTCGCCGGCAGGATGAATCAATCGCCGGAGGAGGTTCATACGACGCTCCGTGCCAATCTGGTCGCTGGAGCGTTTGCCGTGCCGTCCGGCATCTTCGGTCTCGCGCGGTCGCAGAACGCCGGCTGCGCATTGGTGCACCTGTAGCACGGACGACGGTGTCTTGCAACGATGACCCGTCGTCGCCTGTGGTTCGTCGTGCTCGCCGTGAGCACGATCGCCGTTGGGCTGCTCGTGCACCTGAGAGGGGCCGTACTTGGTGCGACCACGCGCGATGTGTTGGGCGACGCGCTCTGGGCGGCAATGATCGCGTGGTGGCTCGGCGCGGCGGCGCCCGCGGCGCGGCTGGCGGTGCGGAGCGCCGTGGCGTACGCGGTCTGCGTCGCGGTCGAGCTGAGCCAGCTCTACCATGCGCCGTTCCTCGACACGGTGCGCGCGACACGGCTGGGGCATCTGGTGCTGGGGAGCGGCTTTGACGCGCGGGACCTGGTGGCGTACGCGGTCGGGATCGCGGGCGCGGCGCTGCTTGAGCTGGTGCTCCGCAGGCGTCGACTCCTTCCGCGCGCCGTCGAGCCGGGACATAGGTAACTCCCTCGGGGGACGGCCCCGCCTTATCTTTCCGAGATGAGCGTCACCCCCCTCACAATTCGTTCCACCGCCTGACGCGATGCTCGACTCCGAGGGGCGACTCGCATCGGCGCTGGCGGGCCAGTACCGCGTCGAGCGTGAGCTCGGCCAGGGTGGAATGGCCACGGTTTTCCTCGCCCACGACCTCAAACACGATCGCGACGTCGCCATCAAGGTGCTCCACTCGGACCTGTCCGCCGCGCTCGGCGCCGAGCGGTTCCTGAGCGAGATCCACACCACCGCGCGGCTGCAACATCCCCACATTCTGCCGCTCCTCGACAGCGGCGATGCTGACGGGCTGCTCTACTACGTGATGCCCTATGTCACCGGTGAAACCCTGCGAACCCGGCTGGAGCGGGAGAAGCAGCTCCCCATCGAGGACGCGGTGCGCATCGCGCGGGAGGTTGCCGATGCGTTGGGGGCGGCGCACGCGGTCGGGATCATCCACCGCGACATCAAGCCGGAAAACATCCTCCTGCTGGGCGGACACGCGCTGGTCGCCGACTTCGGCATCGCCCTCGCGGTACAGAGCGCCGGCGGGCAACGGATGACCGGCACTGGCCTTACCCTCGGCACGCCCCAGTACATGAGCCCGGAGCAGGCGACGGCGGAGCGGGTCATCGACGCACGCAGCGATATCTATGCGCTCGGCGCCGTGACCTACGAGATGCTGGTAGGAGAGACTCCCTTCCGTGGCGCGACGGTGCAAAGCGTCGTCGCAAACGTGCTGACGAAGACCCCCGTCGCACCCAGCGCGGTGAGAGACACGGTGCCGCCGCCGGTGGAGGCCGCGGTGCTCAAGGCGCTCTCCCGGCTTCCGGCCGATCGCTTTTCGTCGGCCGCCGCGTTTGCCGCGGCGCTGGGTGCGACGGGAAGCGGCATTCGATCCTCGGCGGTCCCCGGGCCGGCACCCCGTCCGCTCGGCCGGATCTGGATCGCGGCGGGTGGTCTGGCGGCGGTGCTGGCGGCATTCCTCCTCGGTCGATCCCTGCGACGCGAAAGCGACACTCCCCTCGGGCATTTCGGGCGGGCCACCCAGGTCACCTCGGAGCCGGGGCTCGAGATCACTCCGGACATTTCTCCCGACGGGAAGCAGGTGGCCTACGCGTCGACCGACGGCACCCAGAGCAAGATCTTTGTCCGGCCGATCGCCGGGGGACGGTCGGTCCCGCTCACCGACGACTCGGCGTCGGTCGAGACGCTCCCGCAGTGGTCGCACGACGGCAGCCGGATCCTGTTCCTGAAGGACCGCCAGGTATTCAGCGCATCGTCGGGAGGTGGGGCGCCGCGCCAGGAAGTGCCTCGGCGGGGCGGCGACGTGGAATCCGCGACGTGGTCTCCCGACGAACGGCGCATCGCGTATGTGATCGCGGACTCGATGTTCATCCGGGAAGCCGACGGATCCAGCCGGCAGATCGCCGTCCTGCTTCAGCCCAGCCTCTGCTCCTGGGGGCCGCCGGACTTGATCGCGTGCGCCGCAGGGAATTCGTTCTACTTGCGACCCGGAATGACTTTCGGAAACACCGCGCCGAGCTGGATCGCCGTCATCGACGCGAATAGCGGACGGGTCACCGCCGCGACCGACAGCAGCTCCAGCTCCGAAGCTCCTCGGTGGGCGTCGGATGGAAAGACCCTGTTCTTCGTGTCGGATCGCCTGGGGCCGCCCGACATCTACTCCGTCCGTGTGAGCGCTGGAGGAACGGCCGACGGAAAGCCCGAGCGCCTTACAGTGGGACTCGGCGTCAACTCGTTTTCGCTGGCGGCCGACGGGTCCCGCATGACTTACGCGGTGCTGACCACCAGCTCGAACGTCTGGTCTCAGCCCTGGACCGGTAAGGCCTTGCTGCCCGGCGAGCGCCCGACCCAGGTCACGTTTGGTCAGCAGACGATCGAGGGCATCTCCGTCTCATCCGATGGCCAGTGGCTCTACTACGACTCCAACCTCTCGGACAATGCCGATATCTACCGGATCCGACTGCCGGCCGGCCAGCCCGAGCGCCTGACCTCCGGGAGCACCCCGGAATTCGCTCCGGACCCTTCCCCGGATGGGCGGTTTGTTGCGTTCCATTCGCTCCGCACGGGGTCCCGTGACATCTTCGTCCTGCCGCTCGATGGTGGCCCGGTCGAGCAGCTGACCCACACGCCGGACCAGGAGGGGTTTCCCGTCTGGTCGCCGGATGGTCAGACCCTCGCCTTTACCATCCAGGGAATTCCCAGCGCGCTCTATCTGGCCCATCGGAACGGGGCAGGAGGATGGCAGGTCCGCAAACGGCTGGATGAGGGGTATTGGGCAAGATGGTCCACGGATGGCCACGCGCTCTCCTACTCCACCAGCCTGTTTGGCGGAGGCCTGCGAATCGTCACGATCGACAGCGGCCCACCGCGTCGCCTGTACGATGAGACGGCTCCCGGTGCACCGCTGGCCGAGTCGAGCGCCTGGAGCGACGACGGCCGGACCATTTACTTCAAGAGCCATAGCGCGAGCGGCGCGGTGTCGATCTGGTCGGTCCCGGCCGGCGGGGGCAAGCCGCAGCGCGTACTCGAGCTCGGCGACGGACGGCTGCGGTCGGACCGATACGGGTTCCGGATCAATCATGGACGGCTGTACTACGTGATGTTCGACCGGCAGAGCAACATCTGGGCGATGGAAGTGAACCAATGAGCGGCGCGGCCCTGACCGTTCGGTTTTCTCGTCCGGCCTTCTCGGCTACGGCCGCGGAGAACAAGGCGCGGGAGCTCTTCGGGCTCACTGGCACGATCCGCGAGCTCGCGAGCGAGCGGGACCAGAACTTCTTGATCACCGAGGCCGGCGGCGAGCGCTTCGTGCTCAAGATTTCCCACGCCGACGAGCGGCCCGACATCATCGACCTGCAACACCGCGCCCTGGAGCGGCTCGCCCAGCGCGCGCCGGAGGTGGCCTTGCCCCGCGTGGTGCTCTCGACAAGCGGGCGGGAGATCGAGACGGTATCGGGGAACGAGGGCGCCTCCCATATGGTACGGGTGCTCACCTGGGTGACCGGCACCGAGTGGGCCCGGATCGTCCCGCACTCGCCCGAGCTGCTCCAAAGCCTCGGCGCGATGATGGGCGCGCTGGACCGCGGCCTCGAGGGGTTCCAGCACCCCGCAGCCCGCCGCGAGCTCAAGTGGGACATCGGCCGCTCGGCCTGGATCCGGGGTCACCTCGGCCGGGTGGAAGACCTAACCCGGCGTGCCATCGTGGAGCGCCATCTGGACCGGTTCGAGCGCGAGCTGCTGCCCGGGTTCGGCGCCGTGCGGCAGGGCATCATCTACAACGACGCCAACGACTGGAACGTGATCGTCGCCCCGGGGCATCCCCACCAGCGCCGGGTGGCCGGTGTAGTGGATATGGGTGACATCCTGGAGAGCATCGTGGTGGCCGATCTGGCCATCGCCTGCGCCTATGCGATGCAGGGCACGCCCGATCCGCTCGGCGCAGCCGCCGAGGTGGTCGCGGGTTATCACGCTGTCCACCCTCTCACCGACGCCGAGCTGGCGTTGCTGTTCCCGCTCATCTGCACCCGGCTTTCGGTGTCGGTGGTGAACTCGGCGGAGCAACGCGCCTTTTCTCCGGACGAGGCGTACCTCACCATCAGCGAGACCGAGGCGTGGGGGACGCTGGAGCGGCTGGAGCGAATCCACCCCAGGCTGGCGCTCTATACCTTCCGCGCTGCGGCCGGCCTCGAGCCCTGCCCTGCCGCCCCCGCGGTGATTGCATGGCTCGAAGCTCACCAGGATGACATGGGTCCGCTGCTCGACCTTCCCGGCACCTTCGAGGTGCTCGATCTCTCGGCCGGCAGCCTGCTCATCGAGACGCCCGAGGAGCCGGCGGATTTACCGCGCTTTACCCGCAAGCTCTTCGAGCACATCCACGATGCAGGAGCCACGGTAGGCGTGGGCCGCTATGACGAGGCCAGGCTCCTCTATGCCACTGCGGTCTTCGGGGACGAAGGCAACGACCGGGAAATGCCCCGGACCATTCATATCGGGCTCGATCTCTTTGCCGGGGCCGGCACCGCAGTGCTGGCGCCGCTGGCGGGGATCGTCGAGAGCGTGCGCGACAACGGCATGGGGCTGGACTACGGACCGACGCTCATTCTCCGCCATGAGCCCGAGGGGGGGCCGGTATTCCATACGCTGTACGGTCACCTGGGGCGCGAAGTACTGGGACTCGAGCCGGGCTCGCGCATCGTGCCGGGGCAGCGGATCGCGAGCATCGGAGATATCGATGTCAACGGCGGCTGGCCGCCGCACCTGCATTTCCAGATCATCACCGATTTGCTCGACCGGGACGGCGAGTTTCCGGGAGTGGCCCGCGCCGACCGGCGCACAATGTGGAAGAGCCTCTCGCCTGATCCGAATCTCATGGCGCGGCTTCCGGCGCTCCGGACCCGGTCCACCCACCGCCCCAGCTCCGCAATTCTCGAGAGCCGGCGGGAGCACGTGGGCCCGTCGCTCAGCATCTCCTACCGCCGGCCACTCACGATTGTCCGGGGCTGGAAACAGCATCTCTACGACGACGAGGGGCTTCGATACCTCGACGCGGTGAACAACGTCCCGCACGTGGGCCACTCCCATCCGCGCGTGATGCGCGCCGCGCGGGAGCAGATGGCGGTGCTCAACACCAACACCCGTTACCTCCACGAGCTCCTGGGAGAGTACGCCGAGCG
>JBEPVJ010000022.1:0-11155 GCA_041691095.1 Gemmatimonadales bacterium | reverse complement strand
ATCCTGGTGTATCCCGACCAGGGAGTGGCGGTGGCCATTCTCTCCAACACCGAAGCGAACTTCGGCGAGGCTGAAGCACTGGCCTTCGCGCGCCTGGCGCTGCCCTGATACTTCCGGCACAACGCGGTCGATGGTGCGCGGTCAGGGCGGGGCGTCGCCGCCGCGCAGCCGCCCCAGTGAGGCGGCATCCATCCAGTGACCCCGCCGCACGACTCCGGCCGGATGGCGGAGAGTTTCGAATCCCAGCAGCGGATTGCCATCGAGAAGCAGCAGGTCGGCGCGCCGTCCCGGTGCGACGGTTCCCCACAGATTTCCTTCCCGCATGAAACGCGCGGGCGCACTCGTCGCGGCTTCGAGGGCCTGATACGGCGTCAGGCCCGATTCGACGAGCATGTCCAGCTCCCGCGAGAGCGAGTAGCCGGGCACCAGAACGGCATTGGGAAGGTCGGTGCCCGCCAGGAGGGGAACGCCGGCCCGCGCCAGCGCCGCCGCCAGACGCATCTGATAGTCGGTGTAGCGGTTGTACCGGACACCGGGCTGGACCGCCCGGTGTCCCTTGATCCGCGCCGTCACGGAAGACCAGAACTCGCGCAGGGAAGCGGGTGCCGCGCGCGCCTCCGGCCGGTTCATCAACGAGTCGTAGCGGCCGGTCGCGATGAGCGCCAGCTGCGCCATACTCTCGAGGGTCGGAGTGACCCACATCCCGGAACGCTTGATGCGATCGGCAATGCCCGGAAGCTTGAGCGTGTCGAGCTCGTGTCCCACCGTCGCCGCGACCGTCTTGTCCAGGTGCTCCAGACCGGTCATGCCGGATGCGAGCACACCGTCGAATCCCACCGCCTCGGGAATGTGGCCGGACGAGAGCATCTTCAGGCGGAGCGCCGTGCCGATCGCCGCGTCGAATACTTCCTTTGAGATTCCGTCGTAGATCTTGATCTGGTCGTACCCCGCCGCATGCTGCGCCGTCACGACTGCCTCCGCCTCAGCGGCTGTGACCGGCGTGACCTTGTTGCGCCAGGGAATTTCGCTCCCGGCGATCATGGGGCCGCTGACGATCAGGCGCGGACCCAGGAGCGAATCGACCTCGATCGATCGGCGCCAGTTGAGCTTCTCGGGCGAGCCGTTCAGGTCGCGTACCGTCAGGACTCCATAACCGACGTACGACCCAAGCTCTTCGACTCCGGACAGATGCACGTGCATGTCGGCGAGGCCGGGCATCAGGAACTTTCCCCGCCCGTCGACCACCGTGGCGCCTTCGGAAATATTGCCGCGGGATGCGGGCGCCACTTTGACGATTTGTCCTCCGGCAACGACCACATCGCGGTGCGGAAGAATCTCCGCGCCGGTCATCGTGAGGATGGAGACGTCGCGAACGACGAGGGTATCGGCGACCGCGGAGGCCGCCAGGAAGACCATCACCGCCAGTAGATCAGGTCGCATGGGATGGCACCCGAACCGAGGGACGGACGCCCGCCATGATGGAATCTCCAAAGGCGATGGCGTCGGGAAGAAATGCGCGATATAGCCGACGCGCGAGCAGCCGCGCCGCAGTGCCGGCCCATTTTCTCGGCAGCAGTGCTCCCGGCAGGTCGGGGTCGTCCCACGCGATTTCGAGGTAGTCGAATACCACGGCGAACCGCATCAGGAAGGCCTCCTCGGCCGAGCGGGCAATCGCTCGTGTGGAACCCCATCGATACTTGATGAGAAATGCGTCGTACTGGGTCGCGATGTCGTCGAGCCGCCAGTGACGCGCCACGAACTCCCGGTCGCTCTCACCACCGGTTCGGCGACCCCGAAAAACATCCAGCATGTCGCTGATCCCGGCGGCTTCGGCGGCAGCCAGAAGGCGCGCCGACCGGTCCCGCGGGTGAATCACCAGGCCAGGACCCGCCAGCGCGAAACCCTCGACGCGCGCGATGCCCCGGAATCGCTCCCGTTCCAGCCGTCCTTCGGTGCCTTGCCGGAAATGCACCAGGGTCCACTGTCCGTCCCACCCGACCGGCGAGTCGCGCATGATTTTCTCGAGGCCCGCGCCGGCTTCAGCCAGCGCGTAGGGACTCAGCCGGTACAGCTTGATGCGTCCGATCTGCCGGGACACCAGCTCCCGGCTGCCTTCCATCCGATAAAGGGTCTGACGTATGGCATCCACGCCATGGCCCAGGGCGCCGAGAGCGCTGATCAGCCAGGGACCCGGAAGCTCCCCACCCCGGCGCGAGCCGAAGAAGCTGAACGCCGAGTAGACGCTGTAACTGACCGGCGCGTCCAGGACAGCCGTCCGAAAGGGAGCCAGCGAGCGATTGGGAGCCGGGATAGTTGACACCATTACTAGATGATACGTGATTGTGTCAACTAATGTTCCAAGGTCGGTTGCGCCCCCGCCTTCCCCGTCGTTTCTTGGGTTCCATGGCCGCATTGCCCCAGCTCCCCCTGATCGCCCGTGCCGGACTCAGTCCGGGGCGAACAGCTATCGTCGATTTTCAGGGAGATCACCGCTACGCGGAGCTGACCCTCGCCTCGGCGCATGCGGCGGCCGCGTTCCTCGAGGGCCGCGTCGATCTCGCCGAAGCCCGGGTGGCGTACCTGATTCCTCCCGGCTTCGATCATGTCGCGGTCCAGTGGGGCATCTGGCGAGCGGGCGGCATCGCAGTACCGCTGGCCACGTCGCATCCGCCGGCCGAGCTCGAGTACGTCATTGCGGATTCGGGCGCGTCCATCGTGGTAGGTGACGCCGGGTCGGCGCCGATGCTCGAGCCGTTGGCGCGGGCCGCCGGAGCGCGATTTCTGACCGCGGCGGCGGCGTTGCGCGAAACCAGGGAGGCCGGGCTGCCGGCGGTGGCCGAAGTCCGTCGGGCGATGATGATCTACACCAGCGGAACCACCGGGAAGCCAAAGGGTGTGGTAGTTACCCACGCCAACTTCAGCGCACAGATTGGCTCGCTGATCGAAGCCTGGGCCTGGAGTTCCGACGACCGGATTCTGCTGGTGCTGCCGCTTCACCACGTGCACGGCATCGTCAATGTGGTGGGGTGCGCCCTCTGGGCCGGCGCGGTCTGCGAGATGCTGCCGAAGTTCGACGCCGAGGAGGTCTGGCAACGAATCGAATCGGGCCGGCTCACGCTGTTCATGGCCGTACCGACCATTTACCGCCGTTTGATCGCCGCATGGGAGGCGTCACCGGAAGAACGGCGGCGGGGCATGTCGGCGGCCTGCCGCAAACTTCGGCTCATGGTGTCGGGCTCCGCGGCGCTCCCGGTGCAAACGCTGGTGCAATGGCTGGACATCAGCGGCCATACCCTGCTGGAGCGGTACGGGATGACCGAGCTCGGCATGGCGCTGTCGAATCCGCTCGAAGGAGAGCGGAGGCCGGGTTACGTGGGCGCGCCGCTGCCCGGCGTGGAGGTGCGGGTCGTCGACGACGACGGCGCGCCGGCGGCTTCCGGCGTAGCGGGGGAGATCGAAGTCCGGGGTCCTAACGTGTTCCTGGAGTATTGGAACCGGCCGGCCGAAACGGCCGCCGCCTTTCGGAACGGATGGTTCAAGACCGGAGATACCGCGGTCCAGGAGAAGGGAGTCTTTCGCATTCTGGGCCGCAGCAGTGTGGACATCCTCAAGACCGGCGGCTTCAAAGTCTCTGCCCTCGAGATCGAGGAGGAGCTGCGCACCCACCCCGCCATCGAGGAATGCGCCGTGGTTGGCGTTCCGGACGACGACTGGGGGGAGCGCGTCTGCGCCGCCGTGGAGCTCGCCGCCGGCGCCGCGCTCACGCTGGACGCACTACAGGCCTGGGCGAAGGAGCGGCTGGCTCCTTACAAGGTTCCCCGTGCGCTCCTGGTGATCGCCGCGCTTCCCCGCAACGCGATGGGCAAGGTCCTGAAGCCGGAGGTTGCCGCGCTGTTCGGCGCCTCGCCTCCCTAGTTGTGTCGCCCAGCAAATCACCGCGCGTCCTCTGCAACTGGGTGGTATTCGCCCCGACCATCAGGAGGCACACCAATGAACCGCATCGGCGCGCATGCGCGTGAACCGTCCTTCACTCCCTTGGCAGTGGTCCTGGCCCTTTCCGCAATCACGGCGTGTGGCGGCAATGGCGAGGCCAGGCGAGAGGATCCGCCGCCGCCGCCCAAGGTCGCAGATCAGATACAGGGACCCGCGGGCACGATTCACTTCGACGACGGCGGCGCGGGAGGAATCCCGGTGGTGTTCGTCCATTCATTCGGGGGCAGCTCGGCACACTGGACCGCACAGCTCGCTCATCTGCGTTCGAGCCGCCGCGCGGTTGCCCTCGACCTCAGGGGACACGGCCGCTCGGCGGCTCCAGCGGGAAATGACTATGCGGCTGAATCGCTGGCGCGGGATATCGCGGCGGTCGTGGACTCGCTGGGGTTGCAGCGCTTCGTATTGGTGGGCCACAGCATGGGTGGATCGGCCGCCATTGCCTATGCCGGGGCGCACCCGGAACGCCTGGCGGGATTGATGCTGGTGGGAACTCCCGGCAAGGTACCCGAGGCGCAGGCGCGCCAGGTGATGGCATCATTGGACCAGAACTACGATACCGTGATGCGAGCCTATTCCGAGAAGCTCCTCGCCGAAGCACGGCCCGAGGTGAAGGCGCGGCTCACCACCGAGATGGGAAGCATTTCGAAGGATGCCTCTCTCAGCATCATCAAGGCGCTTTTCCAATTCGATCCGCTGCCGGCGCTGCAGCGCTACGCCGGCCCGAAGCTGATCGTCAGCACCGACGCGGAGAATGCGCCGAACGATCTCCAGCATCTCCTGCCGCAGGTTCCCCACAAGGTCATCACCGGCGCCAGCCATTGGCCGCACCTGGACAAGCCGGAGGAGTTCAACCAGGTGCTGGACGATTTCCTGGCGACAATCTCCCAGTAGCGATTTTCAGGCGTCGAACACCGGAGATCCGATCGGAGTGATCTCCAGGAATACGTGGGCCAGGGCGAGCACCGCCTCTTCTCCCTGCGGCGGCCCCACGATCTGCATGCCAACTGGCATCCCGTCGGGATCCAGGCCGCACGGCACCGACGCGACCGGCAGACCCGTCAGGCTGAGGACGAAGGTCGGAGCGAACCAATCGACGTAGGTGCGCATCTGTTTGCCGGCCACCATTTCCGGATAGTTGAGTTCGACAGGAAACGGCACCACGGCCATGGTGGGTGTAATGAGGTGGTCATAGACTTCAAAGAGATCGCGGAACTGGCGCCAGATCCTGCCCCGCACCGCCTCTGCCAGACCGAGGTCTCCGCCGGACACGGCCATCCCGGCCAGCGTGTTGCTCCGCACGTTGACGCCGAAAGCATCCAGCATGTCCATCCGCTCCGCCATCCAGGATGCAAACCATTGTCCCCGCAGCGCCATGAACGCGTCGCGGCCCGCGCTCAAATCGAGATCGAAGCGGTCCACCGCCACACCGCTCGACGCCAGCCGCTCGGCGCTGCGCCGGCAGACGGCTTCCACGCCGGGATCGATTCCGATCCCGGTGATATCGGCGCAATAGGCAACCCGGAGACCCGGCCGCGGTCCGCGCCGCACCGCGGCCGGAAAATCGCGACCTTGCATCGGCTGCCAAAGTGGAGATCGCGGGGTGGAACCGGCGATGGCCTGGAGCATCAGCGCGACGTCTTCGGCGGTACGGCCCATCGGACCGCTGACCGAGAGCGTGTCCCAGACGAAATCCGACGGAACGGTCGGCACCAGTCCCGGTGAGGGTCGCAGTCCAACTACCCCGCAGAAGGAGGCCGGCATCCGAAGCGACCCACCCAGGTCGGTCCCCTCGGCGAGAGCGATCATTCCCGTCGCGAGTGCCGCGGCCCCGCCCCCGGTGGAGCCGCCCGCGCTCTTGGCGGGATTCCAGGGATTCCGGGTGCGCCCGAACACATCGTTCCAGGTATTTCCACCGGCGGCAAATTCGGGCGTGTTGGTCTTTCCGAGGATGATGGCATCGGCTGCGCGGAGCCGCTCGACCACGAGTGCGTCACGCGCCGGTATGTGCTCGGCGAAGTGCGGTGAGCCGAAGGTGGTGCGAACGCCGGCGACCTCGGTCACATCCTTGATCCCGACCGGTACTCCCGCGAGGGGGCCGACCCCCTCTCCTCCGAGGATCCGCGCATCGTCGAGTGCCCGCGGGTTGAGAGTGACAAGCGCGTTGAGGAGAGGATTGACCTGCGATGTGCGCTCGAGCGCAGCCTCCACCACCTCGACGGGCGAGAGCTGGCCCGCGGTGACCCGGTCTGCGATCTCCGTTGCGGAAAGATCCGCCGTTTCCGTCATGGAGGACTCTTCGCGAGTCGGCGCGCCAGTTCGGCGCTCATGGCGTCGAGACCCCGATTCAGCAGCAGGCGACTCACCCGGTCGAGAAGGCCCTGCCCCATCACCGCGATGGCGCCCCCGACGGTCATATCGGCCTGATATCGCAGCGCGGTGGAATCTCCGGAATCGGTCAGATCGACGATGGCTGTCCCGCGAGTATAGCCGAGTGCGCCGCGGCCATCGATTTCCATTCGGTAGCGGCTGGGGATCTGCTTCTCGGCTAGCGCAATGACCAGGTCGAATTCCGCCGAGGCGATCGGCCCGATGCCTATCCGCAGCGTGCCTTCATAGCGGTCATCACCGGTCTGCGTGATCCGCGACGATCCCGGCAAGGTCCTCGCCACCACGTCGGGATCGAGCAGTGCTGCCCAGACCGCTTCGCGGGGAGCGGCGAAGGTGTAGGTGCCTTCGACGATCATGCCCAAGTGTGCACGGAGGAATCCGTCGTTGTGTGGCGTGTGTCGGGGTGAGCTGCCGGTCCTGCTCAGCATCACGGTGCACCCCGGCGTCGGTGGCACC
Source organism: Gemmatimonadales bacterium (assembly GCA_041691095.1). Classification (GTDB taxonomy): domain Bacteria; phylum Gemmatimonadota; class Gemmatimonadetes; order Gemmatimonadales; family GWC2-71-9; genus JABFSM01. The sequence continues at coordinate 4,318 of JBEPVJ010000022.1, read as the reverse complement.
TACGCGCTGAGCAGCTCCTCGGCGGCCCGGCGACCCGACGCCAGGGCACCCTCCATCGTGGCGTTGAAGCCGTGGCCGGCGGTCGCCTCCCCGGCAAAGTAGAGAGTTCGCTCGAGCGGCTGGCCCAGCACCTTCCAGGCATCGATCCCGCCGACCCGTACGTTGGTGTAGGAGCCCCGGGCAAAGGGATCCGATTGCCAGTCGTGCGCGTGCCCCGACACCAGTTGCGATTCCACCTCGCGCCGGGGAATACCCGTCGCGCCGGCCAGTGAATCGACCGCCGTATCGAGTAACCCGCTCAGTGTCGTTCCGGCCAGCGCGTCTGCTTTCGGACCAGCCGCCCACCCACAGAGCAGCGGAACCCGCGCCGGACTCACCGTCCACCAGACCGGGACGGGCCGGCCGGCATCCTGGAGGACCAGCATGTCCCCCAGCGGAGGTGTTGCCCGCCAGAACTCTTCCCTGAACTCCAGCATCACTTTGATGACATGACCCATGTCGAGATGATCCATCGCGGCACGCTTGGTATCGAGGCCTGGAGTGAAACGAACGGCGCCAGGATCTCCGGGTTGGGCTTTGAGCAGAGGCAGCGGCAAGGTGACGATCATCGCGTCCGCCTCGAATTCCCGTTGCCCTTTGGCGCAATCGGCTACCACCCGAACCTGTCCCCGCTTCCATCGCACCGATTGCACCACCGTCTGGAGATGCAGGGCGCAGAATTCGCTGAGCCCGGCGGCCAGTGCGTCTGCTGCCCGGCCGGCTCCCTCGGGTGAGCGATGCTGCGAAGCGCTCGCGGACTGGCTCCGCTCCACCTCGAGCAGCCAGCGAACGCTCAGAGTATCAGGATTCGCGGCGTGAAAGCTCTCGACGTAGCGCAGGAGCTGGAGCGCAGCACCCTTCCACTCGGGGCCGGTGCAACAGCGATCGAGCGCCTCTCGCAGCGGCCGGTCCCGCGCTCCCTCCCGACTGAGCTCTTTCAGCAGGCGGCGATCGTAAATCTTCTCGCTGGTATGCAGAACGGCGCCGTCGCGGACATAGCGACGGCCTCTCGATTGGAGCAGCCGAGCACCGGAGCGCTCGATGAGCCGGGGAATCGTTTCGTGAACGTCGATCCACTCCGCACCAAGCTCGATAGCATAGTCCAGCCGCGGAATCCGGCGGCTCCACACCCGGCCTCCGATGCGATCCCGCGCTTCCACTATGTCTACCACTTTGCCGGCTTCGGAGAGTCGTTGCGCGGCGGCCAGCCCGGACAGGCCGGCGCCCAGTATCAGAATCCGCGAGCTCACACCTAAGCGACCCGTGCGCAGGCACGCCCCAGGCGCGCGAGCCCATCGGCAATCTCTGCCTCGGTCATGAGCATCTGCGGCGCCAGCCGGATGACGTGGCCGTACATCCCACCGGTACCGATGAGCAACCCTTCATCGCGCGCCGCCTGGAGCAGCGCCGCGGCCTTCTTCGGGCTCGGCTCCTTGGTCTGCCGGTTTTCCACCAGCTCCATCGCCTGCATCAGGCCCATGCCGCGAACCTCGCCGATCCACGCGTGCTGCTCGAACAGGCGGTCCAGGCCGGCCCGGAGCTGGCGGCCTCGCTCGGCGCTGCGTGCCGGAACATTCTCGCGCTCCATGATCTCGAGCGTGGCATCCATCGCCGTCATCGAAATCGGGTTGCCCCCGAAGGTGGAGATGGTCTTTCCCTTCCACGCGGCGGCGATTTCATCGGTGGTGATGGTAGCGCCTACGGGAAATCCGCTCGCCACGGCCTTGGCCATCACCATGATGTCGGGCTCGACACCCCAGTGCTCGATGCCGAACCACTTGTCGCCGGTCCGGCCAAAGCCGGCCTGTACTTCGTCTGCGATGAACAGGCCGCCATGCTTCCGGATGATCGCGGCGACCAGCTTGAAGTAGCCAGGCGGCGGCACCACGTAGCCGGCGACACCCTGGATGGTTTCCGCGAAAAACGCCGCCGGCTTCCCGCTGGTCGTGGTGAGGATCACCTCTTCCACGTCCCGGGCGTAGCGCTCGGCGCATTGATCGTGCGGCGGCCCGAAGGCGCAGCGGTAGCAGTACGGCGATAGAGCGTGCTTGACCCATGGCACCGACGCGCCGAGCGGATTCCAGCCGCTCACCGCCGTCATGTTGGTGGCCAGCACCGACCGGCCGGAATACCCGAAGCGCAGGCAAACCACTTCGTCACGGCCGGTATACATCCGGGCCAGCATGATCGCGGTCTCGACCGCCTCGGTGCCGCTGCTGGTGAAGAAGCTCTTCCGGAGAGCGCCGGGCGCCAGCGAGGCGAGCCGCCGCGCCGCGCTCACTTGCGGCTCGTTCAGATAGAGCGTCGACGTGTGCCCCAGCCGCCCGACCTGCTCCCGCACACGGTCCACCACCTCCGGATGGCAGTGCCCGATGCCGGTGGTGAGAATGCCGCAGAAAAAGTCGAGGTACTCCCTCCCTTCGGCATCGGTGATCGTCGAGCCGCTGGCCTCGACCATCACCAGCGGATCTTTGTAGTAGGGCTGGGCGGCGGGGATGATGAAGTCTTTCCAGCCGGCCTTGACCGCATTGGCGAGATCTGTGTCGGTGGTCATTGGGTTTCACTCCGATGTTGTGGCCGTCCTCACCGTCTCCACCGTGCTTACCACTTCGAAATCACCACCCGCTTGTCGGTGTAGAACTCGATCGCATCCTTGCCCTGGGCCTTGAGGTCTCCATAGAAGGAGCCGCGCGAGCCGCCGAAAGGGAAAAACGCCATTGGGGCCACCACGCCGATGTTGATACCGATCATGCTGATGCCGGCCCGAAAGCGGAATTCACGCGCCGCGGCGCCGCTCTTGGTAAAGAGCGAGATCGCATTGCCGTAGGGGTTCCGGTGCACCAGCTCAATGGCGTCTTCAAGCGAATTAGCCCGGGTCAGCCCGACCACCGGTCCGAAGATCTCGTCCCGTCCCAGTGACATATCAGGCGTCACGTTCTCGAAGACCGTGGGACCGAACCAGTGGCCGTCGGGAAGCCCGGTCACGCGGGCGCCCCGTCCGTCCAGCAGCAGCCTAGCGCCGTCCCGCTCTCCGGCATCCACATAACCCGCTACCCGATCCCGATGACTCGCCGAGATTACCGGCCCCATGGTCACGCCGGCGTCGAGGCCGTTCCCCAGCCGCAGCTCCGCGGCGCCCTGTAGCACCGCATCGCGCACCGGACGGTACGCCTCCCCCACGCCAACGACGATACTGCCCGCCAGGCAGCGCTGTCCCGCGGCGCCGTAGGCCGAGGCGACCGCAGTTCTGGCGGTCGCATCCATGTCCGCGTCGGGCAGCACGATCATGTGATTCTTGGCGCCGCCCAGCGCCTGGACCCGCTTTCCCGACGCCGCGGCCGCGCCATACAGGCTTCGTGCCACCGCACTCGAGCCCACGAACGACACACCCTGGACCTCAGGGTGCTCGATCAGGACGTCGACCGCACTCCGGTCCCCATGCACCACGTTGAGCACCCCCGGGGGCAGCCCGGCGAGCGCCACCAGCTCGACCACTCGCTGGTGCGTCAGAGGATCCCGCTCGCTGGGCTTGAGCACGACCGTGTTGCCCGTGGCAATGGCGAACGGCCAGAACCAGAGCGGGATCATCACTGGAAAATTGTAGGGAGTCACCACCGCGAAAACTCCGAGTGGCTGGCGGATCGTCTCGCAGTCGATGCCGGCGGCGATGTTCTCCAGCGTCTCGCCCATCATCAGAGTCGGGATAGCGCAGGCGTGTACCACACTCTCGATGCCGCGCTTGATCTCTCCGGACGATTCCTCCAGGGTCTTCCCATGCTCCCGGGTCATCAGCTCCGCGAGCTCGCCCAGATGCTCCTCCAACAGCGATTTGAAGCGGAACAGCACCGCAATCCGATCGAGAACTGGCACGGCACGCCAGCGCGGGAATGCCTGTGCCGCCGCGGCAATCGCGGCCGCCACGTCCTCGGGTGACGAGAGCGGCACGCGGCCGAGGGCGGCACCGGTGGCGGGATCGAGAATCGGCAGGGACTCGGCGCCCGAGGCCCTGGCCCAGCCGCCGTTGATGTAGTTGGGGATGGTCACCGTGAGAAAGTACCGTGCGCGGAGGCGTTAGTCACGCCTGGGCTGGAAAGCACCGCCTCGGGCCCGGAGCGTGGCGGCCACATTCCACAGACGGACGCGGCGCTCCCTCGACCATCGTCACAACTCACCAGCGGATTGCACCCCCCGTGGTGGTAGCTTTCCCCCGTCCCGCCGGCCCGGAGTCCGCATGGCCCTGCGGGGCAGACCGGACGGCACGATCGCCTTCGGCGGACCG
>JBEPVJ010000021.1:0-11205 GCA_041691095.1 Gemmatimonadales bacterium | reverse complement strand
GATGATCCGGAAGCGTCTTGAACCACGCCAGGCTCTTGAACAGCTGGCGAGCCCCGCTCTCCGCCGAGCCACTGACATTCGCGGTTTTTTCGAGCAGGTCGGGCCGGCCCACGTCGCCCGCGAAGACGAAGTCTCCGGTCACGATACCCATCGGCTCGGAGGCCGCGGCGCCATCGGTCACCAGGAAGCTCACATGCTCGGGCGTATGACCGGGGGTGTGGATCGCGCGCAGCTCCACCTGGCCCACCTGAATGGTGGCGCCGTCCTGGAGCAGGTGAACATTCTTCTCATGGCCGAATTGGTATTGCCATTCCGCTGGACCGCAGGCGGAGAGATGCAGCTGCGCACCGGTCCGATGCGCCAGCTCGCGGCTGCCGGAGACAAAGTCGGCATGGATGTGAGTTTCGGAGACGGCCGCGATGGCGAGCCCCCTGCTCGCGGCGGCGGCGAGATACTGCTCGATGAGCCGATTGGGATCGATCACAATCGCCTGCCCGGTCATCGAGCAGCCGATCAGGTAGCTGGCCTGGGCCAGCGGCTCGTCATAGAGGCGGAGAAAAATCATCGGGAGACCAGCATGTCAGTGACCACGCAATAGAACCAGTGCGCCCATGCCGAGGAGGAAGACCGCAAATCCCTTGCGCAGTGCCACCTGGGAGACATAGGGAACCAATCGGCTCCCGAGCGCGACGCCGACGAAGGCGACCGCGGTGAAGATGCCGATCGCCCGCCAGTCGAACTGCGCATTGCCGTGGTACCGCACCACCGCGGCGATACAACTTAGCATGATCAGCACCAGCGACGTGCCGATAGCGTCCCTCACGGCGAGCCCTCCGAGCACGACGAGCGCCGGCACGTACAGAAAGCCACCGCCCACGCCGACGAATCCCGTGAGCAAGCCGACCGCGGCACCGATGAGGATAATGAGGAGCATGGGGCGCCGTGCCCGGTCGGCGGTAGCATCGGGGCGCGGGAGCAGCATCGACACCGCGGCGGCGAGCATGATGACCGCGAAGACGACGAGCTGGATGCTGGCGTCGACCTTGAGCCCGGCCTCGGCGCCAAGAATCGATCCGATGATCGCCGGAGGTCCAAACAAGAGCGCGGCACGCCAGTTGACGGTACCGGCCCGCCAGTGATTTGCGACACCGAACCCGCTGGTCAGCCCCACGATGACCAGGCTCATCGGGATCGCAGCCTTGAGGTCATAGCCGAGCACGTAGTGAAGCACCGGCACGGTAAGGATTGACCCTCCCCCGCCCAGCAAGCCGAGCGAGAGGCCGATCAGCAGAGCAAGGCCGTACCCGAGGATGATGGTCAGGGTGCCGCAGGACCGGTGGGGGCCGCGGGCGCCGCGATCCGGTCGAGCAGATCGGCCAGGGCCCGCATGTCGAATGGCTTCTCGATAAGCGGCTGGCGCAGGCGGTCCACGAACTCGGCGGCTTCGGGAGAGGCGGTATCGCCGGTGATCATGACCAGCTTGGCGACACTCTCGGGACTCACGGCGGCGAGCCGGTCGTGCAGCTCGATGCCGCTGAGCCCGGGCATTTTCAGGTCGGTGACGATGGCGTCGTAGACATCGGCGCGGAAGCGGCCGCCGTCATCGAGCCCGAGCAGGGCGAGCGCCTCGCGGCCGTCCCTCGCTTCCTCGACGGTCCAGCCGCCGCGCTCCAGATAGCGCCGGATGGCAACCCGGATCGGGCCTTCGTCATCCACCACGAGCACCCGCCGCGAGGGGCGCGGAGAGGCGGCGGCCGGTGCCGGAGCAAGCCCCGTTTTGGGGAGCTCGGGCGTGGTCCGCGCCTTGGAGCGGCGGTCGAGGTAGGGGAGCCGCGCGGTGAAGCGGGCCCCGCGGTCGCCGGGGAGCCGGTTTTCCGCGGTGAGCGTTCCACCGTGCTGCTCCACGATGGCGTGGCTGACAGAGAGGCCTAACCCGGTCCCTTCGCCGGGGGCCTTGGTCGTGAAGAAGGGCTCGAACAGCCGTGGCATCGCCTCCGCGGAAATCCCCGGCCCATCGTCCTCTACCACCAGCAGCAGGAACTTGTCCACGACCCTGGCGGTCACCGTGATCTGGCCTCCCTGCCGGGCGGCCTGGATCGCGTTGACGACCAAGTTGGCGAGCACCTGCTCGAGTTCCGAGGAGCTCGCCTCGATGCGCGGCAGGTCGGCCGGCACCCGCACGTCGAGCGTGATCCCCCGAGCGGCGGCCTGGCGCTGGACGCCGGGAATCACCCGGCGCACGATGGCGAGGGGCGAGATCGGCTCCCGGTCGTCCCGCTTGCTGCGCGCGAACGTGAGGAGATCCAGCACGATGGCGCGGCAGCGTTGCGATTGCTGCACGATGGTGGTGAGGGCCTCGGTATCGGTGAGGCTTCGCGACTGGCCCTGGAGATCCTGGGCGAATGCCAGGATGGCGGTGAGGGGATTGTTGAGCTCATGGGCCACGCCCGAGACCATTCGCCCGATCGTCTCGAGCCGGGCGGCCTGGGCCTGGCGGGCTCTGGCGCGCTCCTGTTCCTCCTCGAACAGCACCCGCTCAGTACGGTCCCGCACGGTCAGCACAAAGCCCTCCGGGGCGCCCTCACCGATGGGCCGGATGGAGATCTCCATGGGAAATTCGCTGTCGTCGCAGCGCCGGCCTCGCAGCTCGTGGCCCCCGGGAGGGGTGGTCGCGGAGCGGTGGGCCCGCTCCCCGGCCCGGGACCAGAGGTCATCGGGGGCGTCGATAGTGGTGAAACGGTCGAACGACTCTCCCAGCACCGCCGCTTCCTCACAGCCCAGGATTCCGAGGGCGGCGGGATTGCAATGCACGATCCGGCGGGCCGCGTCGAGGAGCACGATGCCCTCGGATGCAGCGCGGATGATCTGGGCCAGCCGCGCCTCGGACGCCGCCACCGCGGTGAGCCGTGCGAGTCGCGCCTCTTCGGCTTCGAGAAAGACATCGTCGAGCACCGCGAGGATCATCCCGAATCCCAAGATGAACTCGAACATCACGTCGATGTAGGAGTTGTGGAAGACCACCAGTGCCAGGAACGAGTCGATCGACCGTGGCAGGCGGCCCTCGAAGAGAAAGGCAGTGCCGTAGACGACCCAGAGCACGGCGATCGCGACACACACCGAGGCCAGCATGTCGCTCCCGCGGGTGCGTTTTACCACCGGCTGACGGGACAGCAGCCAGGCGCATCCGATAAAGACCGGCACCACGAAGCCGGCCTGGACCGCCATGAGGGGGTCCAGGTCGGGCCGAATCAGCAGCACCGCGATCCCTGCGAGCGCGATGGTAGCCAGGCCGGCCACGATCGCCCAGGGGGGGACCGGCCGCCGGGCGACGAACAGCCAGATTCCGCTGACGAGGCAGAAGAGGAAACCGAGCTTGCCGCAGAGGTAGACCGCATACAGAATGGCGACGAGGCCGGTCTGGCTGACTGGGAGGGAATTGACCGGCAACAGCGGCAGGAGATAGTAGCGGGCCAGCAGCGCCGCAATGGCCACCGACATCGCGGCAAATGCCGCAACCCAGCACGTCAGCCATGGCCGCCCGTGCTGATTCCGGCGGAGGATGAGGCCCAGGCCAAGACAGAGAAGACTACCCACCAGCTGCAACACGATCCCGATCCAGGAGACGACCGGGTTACCCGCTTGCTCGGGGGTCATTCTCTAATCTGTCACCCCGGGCCAGGAACCGCACCTATGACTCCGCTCAGGGGTCGGCCCTCCACGCCGACGTACAGCTCTCCCCCCTGATTGCGGAACTCCCGGGCCTTTTCCGCCATCCCGGCCTCCTGCTGCGCCAGGTCCCGCAGGTCCTGGGAGATTCGCATCGAGCAGAACTTGGGGCCGCACATCGAGCAGAAGTGCGCCACCTTGGCGCCTTCGGCGGGAAGGGTCTCGTCGTGGAAGGCGCGGGCGGTGACGGGGTCGAGCGCGAGGTTGAACTGATCCTCCCAGCGAAAATCGAAGCGGGCCCGCGAGAGCGCGTCGTCCCAGGGCCGGGCGCGGGGATGGCCCTTGGCCAGGTCGGCGGCATGCGCCGCGATCTTGTAGGCGATCACCCCCGCCTTCACATCGTCCCGGTCGGGCAGGCCGAGGTGCTCCTTGGGGGTCACATAGCAGAGCATCGCGCAGCCGTACCATCCGATCATGGCAGCGCCGATGGCGCTGGTGATGTGATCGTAGCCCGGCGCGATGTCGGTCGTGAGCGGCCCGAGCGTGTAGAAGGGCGCCTCGCCGCACCACTCGAGCTGCTTGTCCATGTTCTCCTTGATGAGATGCATCGGGATGTGCCCCGGGCCCTCGTTCATCACCTGGACGTCATATTCCCACGCGATCGTGTTGAGCTCTCCCTGGGTCTTGAGCTCGGCGAACTGCGCGGCGTCGTTCGCGTCGGCGATGCTGCCGGGACGCAGCCCGTCTCCCAGCGAGAAGGAAACGTCGTACGCCGCCATGATCTCGCAGATTTCCCGGAAGCGGGTATAGAGAAACGACTCCCGGTGATGGGCCAGGCACCACTTGGCCATGATGGCGCCACCGCGAGAGACGATACCGGTCACCCGCCCGGCGGTGAGCGGGATGTAGCGCAGCAAGACCCCTGCGTGCACCGTGAAGTAGTCCACCCCCTGCTCCGCCTGCTCGATCAGCGTGTCGCGATAGATCTCCCAGGTCAGGTCTTCCGGTGCGCCACCGACTTTTTCCAGCGCCTGGTAGATCGGCACGGTGCCGATGGGCACCGCGGAATTGCGCAGGATCCATTCCCGCGTCTCGTGAATGTTCCGCCCGGTGGAGAGGTCCATCACCGTGTCGGCGCCCCAGAGCGTGGCCCAGCGGAGCTTCTCGACTTCGTCGTCAATCGAGCTCTTGACCGCCGAGTTGCCGATGTTGGCGTTGATCTTGACGTGGAAGCCACGGCCGATGGCCATCGGCTCGAGCTCGGGGTGATTGATGTTGGCCGGTATGATGGCGCGGTAGCGCGCCACTTCCGAGCGCACGAATTCCGGAGAGAGTCCTTCCCGCAGCGCGACGAATTCCATCTCCTCGGTGATCTCGCCCCGGCGGGCGTAGTGGAGCTGCGTCAGCGGCGCGGTGGCTCGCAGGGCACCAGGCCCGGCCGCTTCCACGCCCCGGGCCCCGATCCATTCCGCCCGCACATGGGGAAGGCCTCTCTGGGCATCGAATCCTTCCGGTCCGCTGGTATCGTAGACCCGAAGCGGCTGCTCACCGCCGGAGAGGGCAATCTCCCGCATCGGAACCCGGATGCCGCGGGAACCATCCAGATGGATCTTGGTGGAATTGGGAAAGACGCCGCGGTACGCAGGCGGAGGGATGACAGGGGGAGACGCTGGGGACGGAATGCTCGGTGCGGCCATCGATTTGCTCCTCACGTGAACGAGGAGCGCCGGCCGAATGGCGATGCTGCTTCACGGCCCGCGCTCCCTACGCCGGTATGAACCGGGTCAGGTTCCAAGGGTGACTTCTCAACCGGAACCACAATCCGGTGCCCCTGGCGGTATCCGCAATATACTGCCGCTCAGCGCCGCCTTCCGAACAGGCGGAGCAAGAAAAGAAAGAGGTTGATGAAATCGAGATAGAGCCGGAGCGCTCCCAGGATTGCATAGGATCCGCCGGCGCCTTCGGGCAGCGCCAGCGCCATGCCGCGAATCCGGTTGGCATCCCACACCGTTAGCGCCGTGAACGCCACCACCCCGCAGATCGACAGCACAAATTGGAAGCTGTCGTTGTGCCAGAAGATGCCCACGATCGTGGCAACCACCACGCCGAACAGCCCCATCATGGCAAACTGGCCCAGGCCGGTCAGGTCCCGCTTGGTGACGGTGCCGTAGAGCGCCAGCCCGCCAAACATGCCGGCCGACACCACGAACACCTGGGCCACAGACTGCCCGGTGTAGGCGAGCAGAATGAAGGCGAACGTCACACCCGAGAGCCCGGAGTAGAGCAGGAACAGCAGGGAGGCAACGGCGGGCGAGAGCTTCTGGACTCGGGCCGACAGGCCGATCACGAGGCCGAACTGGGCGATGATGAGCGCCCAGAAAAGGATCCGGTTGGTCACGATGGCGGTGATGATCGCCGGCGATGACGCGACGGCATATGCGGTGACCGCCGTGACGCCGAGACCCACGCACATCCAGCCATACACAGCGCGAAGGAAAGGGACGACGCGTGCAGTGGCGGCATCGTTCGCAAAGGACGGGGAAACGGCCGAGGGTGGCAGATCTTGGGGGGTCATCCGGTCTCCAGAGAGGGCAAGGTCAGGTAGGATGCTAGCGAAGCCCGGCAGGGACGCAAGCCTGCCTGTCGCTTTCCCGGACACCGACCGCCCTGCTGACAGTCTGCAGCGGTGTGAGGGACCACGGCCATCTGCTGCTACTGGAGCGGCCCCGCGAACTTCCACTGCGCGGCATAGCTCGCGGTGAGCGGCTGCCGGGGGAGCAACGCGCGCACCATCTCCACTGGCATCGTGCCCGATTGCAGCACGGCGTCGTGAAATGCCTTATCGGTCATCTTTCCGCTTCCCACTAGCTCCTGGTGCAACGCCCGGAACTGGAGCCCACCCATCATGTAGGCGATCTGGTACAGCGGCGGGTAGCTGCCGTTGAAGGAGCGTCGCACCTCCGCCGTTGCATTGGCGCGCTCGTGCCCGACCCGGTTCACCAGCATGTCGATCGCCTCCTGCGGCGTCATGGTGCCGAGGTGGAAGCGCAGAGAGAAGATGATGCGCGCGGCGCGGTGCATCCGCCAGAACAGCATGCCGACACGGTCTTCGGGAGACCGAGGGAACCCGGCGTCATAGAGCAACATTTCCCAGTAGAGCGACCAGCCTTCGGTCCAGAACGGAGTGCCAAAGAGATCGCGGTGGGGCTGATACCGGTCGGTCATGAACCACTGCAGGTGGTGGCCTGGGACCAGCTCGTGAAAGACCGTCGCGCGCGAAAAGTGGATGTTATTGCCGCGCATGGTCATCATCTTGTCTTCCTGGGCCATGGCGTCGGTGGGATACGACACCAGGATCAGGGAGCCCCCCAGAAAAAACGGGCTCACCTTCTGCTGCGCCGGTGAAAGCATTTCCTGCCACCAATCATCCTTCGCGAGGGGCGGCACGGTCACAAGATTGTGCTGCTCGACGTAGGTCTCCGCCTCGCGGGCAAGGTCCCGTACCAGGTCGGTCTGCTTGCCGGGCTCGACGTGCAGCGTTTTCACCTTTTCCATCGCGGCGTGCCAGTCGTCGCCGAACCCCATCGCGCGGGAGGCCTTCAGCATCTCCGCCTCGCACCAGGCAAATTCCCGCTCGGCCACCTTGACCAGATCCTCGGGCGTGTAGGGAATCATTTCGTAGGCCAGGTCCTCGATCAGCGCCGCGCGGCCGATGGGATCGCCGATAATCGGATCGTCCTCGCCCTCCTTGATGCCGACGATCTTCTCGCGCAGGGCCTTCGCATACTGCTGGAGGCCGGCGGTCGCCTTGTCGTAGGGCGCCTTGGTCCACCAGGTGAACAGAGGATCGTACCCGGCATAGAAGTCGTACCAGCTCTTGAGCGTTTCGCGGAGGTCCTGGACTTCGGCCGCAGCACGATAGGCCACGATACGAGTCGGCTTTGCGGTCGAGGAGTCGAGGGCCTTGAGGGCGAGCGAGGCTTGGTCCGCGATCTGTGCTACGTTGCGCGCCGCCGATTCGGGATTGACCGATTCCATCCGGCGCTGGCGCTCGTGCAGATCCATCACCGCGGCGGCGAAGGGCAGCAGCGCATGCATCTCGGCGAAGCGGGCCTCGCTTCGCGACAGGAGCGACAGCTCATGCCCCAGCCGGTTCTTGAGGAGGAGATAGTCCACTTTTCCTTCCTGGCCCAGCTTCTCGAATTCCACTTCGGCGAGCCTGCGCTGCCACGCCTCGTAAAATCCCCGGAAGGCGCCGACCTGCGCCGGCGAATAATCCACCGGCCAGCGGCGGTTGAGGTCGCGCGCATCGAGCGCCACCCGCTCTACCATGGTGCGGAGCTCACTGGATGGCCGGTTGAGCAGCGTGGAGAGCGGAGGCACGTACGCGGCGGAGGCCGGCTGCTGCGCGGCCACGACCGGAACGACGAAGCACAGGAGCGCGGCGGTCTTGAAGAGCGGCACGATTCCTCCAGGAATGATCGAGGGGGCGGCCTCCAATCTACTTGACTCCTCCGGAGTGCGGGTCGAGGTTTTCCGGATGCCCACCCCGACCGACTCGGTCATTCGCGCCTGGAACAGACTGCACCGCTGGCCCGCCGGAACCTGGCTCTTCAGCCGACTGCTCGGCGTCATGGTACCGTACACCGGAACGATCGGGGCGCACATTCGCGAGCTCGCGCCGGGCTATTGTCGCGCCACGCTGCGCGACCGCCGCAAGGTGCGCCAGCACCTCGGCTCGGTCCACGCGGTGGCACTGGTCAATCTCGGTGAAGTGACCAGCGGACTCGCGATGTACATGGCCCTCCCACCCGGGGTGCGGGGGATCGTCACCCGGCTGTCCGCGGAATATTTCAAGAAGGCGCGGGGGCTCCTGACGGCCGAGGCGCGGGTGACGGTACCGGTGGTGACCGAGCCGGTGGAGCATGCCGTCGAGGCTCGAATCGCCGATGCATCGGGCGAGATGGTGTGCCGGGTGAGCGCGGTATGGCGGCTGGAGTCGAGGCGCGAAGGCCCCGGGGCACAATGAATCCAGGAGACCGGTGGATACTGCATTAACCCGCCACGCCGGGATCGATGTCCCGCTCATATGCGGCGCCATGTATCCCTGCAGCAATCCCGAGCTGGTCGCGGCCGTCTCGGATGCCGGCGCCCTCGGCATTATCCAGCCCATCTCGCTGACCTACGTGCATGGTCACAAGTTTCGCGAGGGACTGCAGCTGATCAAGCGCCTCACTCCCAAACCGTTCGGCATGAACGCGCTGATCGAGGCCTCATCGCGGCGGTACCACGAGCAGATGGTGGAGTGGGTGAGCATCGCGCTCGAAGAAGGCGTCCGTTTTTTCGTGACGTCGCTGGGTAACCCGCGCTGGGTCTGCGAGCGGGTTCATGCCGTGGGCGGCCATGTCTACCACGACGTCACCGAGCGGAAGTGGGCCCTGAAGGGCCGCGATGCCGGGGCCGATGGACTGATCGCCGTGAACAACCGTGCCGGCGGCCACGCCGGGCCCCGGAGCGCCGAACGGCTCTGCGAGGAGCTGGGAGACCTGGGACTCCCGCTGGTCTGCGCCGGCGGGATCGGCGACGCCCCGGATTTCGTGGCCGCGCTGCGACTGGGATACGCCGGGGTGCAGATGGGCACACGATTCATCGCCACGACCGAATGCCTGGCCAGCGCGGTGTACAAGCAGGCTATTCTCGACGCCGACGAAGCCGATATCGTGCTGAGCGAGCGGATTACCGGGGTGCCGGTGGCGGTGATCAACACGCCGTACATCCAGCGGATGGGTCTCAAGGCGGGCTGGCTGGCCCGCTGGATGCTACGCGGGCACAAAACCAAGCACTGGATGCGGATGTTCTACGGCCTCAAGTCGATCTGGCAGCTCAAACGATCGTCGCTCGATGAATCGGGCTCGAAGGATTACTGGCAGGCGGGGCGGAGCGTCGCCGGCATCCACGACATCGAGCCGGCCGCGCAGATCGTGCGGCGCTTCCGTGACGCGGCGCTCACGGCTGCTTCTCTCCCCGCCGGGTCCAGATAACCACCACGCACGACGCTTCGGTCCGGTCGAATTCGGCCGGCCATTGCCCCGGCGAGCGGTAGACCTCGACCGCCTCCACATCTTCCGGCGACAAATTTTCCAGATCGAAGACTTCGGCGATCATGCCGGCTCTGAATCGCTTGGCCGCCGGGTTGTCGGATCCGTCGACCAGCAGGCCATCGACGAAGATCGCGGGACGATCGGTCGTGCGGGGGCACACCAGGGTCGGCTTTCCGCTCCTGCCGGTGGTTCGCTCCTTCAGCCCATGAATCACCAACAGGCTGGCGAGCCGGAATTGTCCGTTGCGCTCCAGCTCCGCCCTGGTGATCAGCGCCGAGCCCGGCGCCCCATTGCGCTGGATCCGGTCGCGCAGCTCGCTCTCGAAGCGCTGGGACCGCGAAACCGGGACGGTCGCACTGGTCTTGATCTCGGGTAGCCGCTGGGCCGAGTCCGATTGAGCGATCGGGCCGATGTCCGGAGCGGCCGCCGCCAGGGTAACCCAGCGGAACCGTCCCTCCTCAACTTTCACGCTGCTCGCCGCTGGAGCGCCTTTCCGCGCACCGACCCGGAGGACAACGGTGCTGAGGGCGGGCACATCACAAAACGACCAGAGGCCGGCGTCATTCGCGGTCGTGATGTCGGCGTGGGCCGGCCCGCCCGTTGTAGCGGCGGGGGTCCATTCGGCCCGAACGTAAATCCCCGGAGCGGGCGCGCCCGTCTCAGTGACCACCCGTCCGAGCAGTCCCGATTTCCCCCGGTCCTTGGCGCAGAGGGCTCGAAGCATGAACCCGGGGCCGGGCGTGCCGGTAGACGCCATCACTTCGCCGCCCGGCATCAGCTCCACCGTCCGCCGAGTACGCAGACTGTCGACCCCGAGCAGCGGATGTGCGAACGTCACCTGCCGCACCCCGGCGAGCGGTACCGCGAGCGAGTAGGCCCCGGTTGAATCGGTGACGGCGAATTCAGCGGCGCCCGCGACGGTCACGACCACGCCGGCGAGGCCGCCGCCGTCCAGGCTGTCGCTCACCCGCCCCCGCACCCGAGCGGGAGCCGCGCTCGGCGCCGCGCCATCGACCGGCTCGGCGTTTCCACCGTGTTCCCGGAATCCGGTCACCGCGTCACGAAACGACGTTCTGACCACGGTGCGCTCGATCTCCGGCATCCGGATGAACCAGCTCCGGATGTACCACGCGCCGGACGGAAGCTTGCTGAACTGGAGCCGGCCCGACGCGTTTGATTCGAGGACGCTCTGCGTCGATGACGCATACTGGAATTCCAGCGCCCGCAACTCGAGCGAATGGCGGTCCACCCAGAGGACGCCGCGGATATCCGCCAGTCGGCGGGCTTTCACCGGCTCGAAGGTGAGTCCCAGGCTGAGCGAGTCTCCTTTCGGGCCGGCCCGAATCCCGAAGCAGTGGGTTTCCACGAAGGGATCGGCCAGCAGCGATTCGGCGTCGGGCGCATTGTACACGACGCTGTCGGCATCGGCCCGAACGTA